>JAAWLQ010000019.1 GCA_022797995.1 Lachnospiraceae bacterium | reverse complement strand
GCCGGAGGAACTGCGGGAAATTGCCGGGGATGTGGCATTCCAGGCGTCTATGAGTGCCGACAATATGGAGCTGCTGTTTGCCGCTGTTGAAGAAAGGGCGGGAGCAGAACTGGCCAGGGAATACTACCGGCAGATGGCGGAGATCGGCTGGAGACAGCATTCCACCTTTATCATTCACCGAATCGCATGGGATATTCTGGGATATACAATAACGCCGCTGGTATTTCCAAAGCAGATGGAGGGTATGCTTTTTGATTCTTATACAGGCAGCAACTATGAGGTGATGTGGAGGCATATGCCTGTGTATACAAATCACTATGTGAAATATGGCTGCTGGTGGTTTGGCTGCTTTCTGATATTAGCTGCAGTGCTGACCATCTTGCATATTTTCACAGAAAATTTCCATGGGACCGGCCCTGGCATCAGGCATGAAAGCTGCGGGGCTTCTGTGCTGCCGGGCAAAAGGAAGGTTCTGGCCGTGGGAATCTGCATTCTGGCGACGGGAATCCTGGTGGCAGTACTCGTCATGCGTGGAGCAGGCCGGATGGATTACAGATATACGATAGCCGTCAACGGGCTGTGGATGCTCTGGGCATTGCGGCAGGGATACGGCAGATGCGGAATTCAGGAGGAAGCAGGAGGCAAATGCCCGGAACAGATTTGTGAGACGGAAGATGACGGGCAGAGTAAAGTATGATGACAAAGAAAAAGTACCATTGGATATGGTTCTGTGCGGGGATTGTGGCTGTGACATGTTCCATGATTCCCAATTTCATATTGGGTGAAGATTCCATTTTTACCGCTCATGATCAGCTGGACGGGGAGATGATTGCCTATATTCTGCAGGCAAGAAACCTTTTTGGCGGGGCATGGCTGCCTGAATTTATGGGAGGAATGTGGAAGACTGCGCTTACCATGCCGGCGCCGGCATGTGTGCTGCTGTTTCTGGGCGGCAATTATTTTGCCGCGCTGACAGCGATGCAGTTTGCCGGCAGGCTGGCAGGGTTTGTGGGAATGTATCTTCTGGCCCGGAAAATGACCGGAACCCGATGGATAGCCGCCGCCGCAGGGCTGCTGTATGCTTTTTTACCCTTTTTACCTGTGTACGGACTTTCCCAGTACGGAATTCCGCTGTTATTCTGGTGTGTGCTGGAAATCCGGGAGAAAAAGCACCTGTTTTTCTGCTATGGGTATATTGTGGTGTTTGCTCTGAATTCTTCGCTGGTTCTGGTGGGATTCGGCCTTCTGGGAATGGGGGGACTGCAGTTACTGTGGGAGCTCCGGGGAAGAACAGGGACGGAAAAAGGGAAATGGCTGCGTCTGCTGTGGGCATGGGTGCTGCTGCTGGGAGTTTACATTGCGGAAAATGTCCGTCTGCTGGCACAGCTTCTGGGACTTGGCAATGGAAGCATCTCCCATAAGACAGAGTATGTGCTGGGAGTGAAATCTTTCGGAGAAGCTTTCCTGAGAAATTTGCTGAAAGGAGGCCAGCACAGTGAAGGCTACCAGGGATTGCTGATAACCGTAGTTCTGACGGCAGTGTCGTTTTGCACGCTGTCATTTCTGTTAATCGGGAAGGGAGGGCTGCTTCCCGGGGAGACAGAGCACAGGGCACGGCTTGCGGGAAATCTGAAGTGTATGGGAGCATGTCTGGGATGGAATGTTCTGTGGGCTATGCTGGCGGCCTTCTGGACGAGCAGTGTAGGTGTGGCTGTTCGAAGCTCCATGGGGACATTGGGGGCATTTCAGCTGGATCGGGTGCTGTGGATATCACCCTGTCTGTGGTATCTGGCGGCAGCATCCGGAGCGGAAATTCTGCTGGTGTTCTGGAAGGGGAGCCGGGGCAGCCGAATCAGGTATTTTCCGGGGATCTGTATGATCATTGTGAGCCTCGTTGCCGGCATGACAGGAGTCGGGATTCTGCTGGCCGGGGATGTGAAATCCAATTTTCAGAAACTGAGGAATCCGGATTATCCCCTTCTCAGCTACAGGGACTATTATGCGATTGGTGTGATGGAACAGGTGCGGGATTTCCTGGAGGAAGAGACCGGAAAATCTCAGGAGGAATACCGGGTGGTGAGTCTGGGAATAGACCCTGCGGCGGCGCTGTATCATGGGTTTTACTGTCTGGACGGATACTCCAACAATTATTCTCTGGAATATAAGCACCGTTTTCGAAGAATTATTGCGCCGGAACTGGATAAGAATGATTATATTCGAGCTTATTTCGACGAATGGGGAAATCGCTGTTATCTGTTCAGCGCGGAATGCCCGGGCTATTATACCATCGAGAAGAACGGATTTTATTTTCAGCAGTATCAGCCGGACACGGAAGCCCTGCGGAAGATGGGATGTGATTATCTGCTTTCCGCAGCCTGTATTCAGAATGCATCCGAAGAGGGACTACGGCTGATGAATGAGATTCCTTTTGAGACAGAAAACAGTTATTATCATATTTATGTGTATGAAATATGCGGCTGAGAGAGGAGAAGAAATGATCGGTCAGTTGCTGATTCTGATATTAGTGCTGTTGGTGATTCCTTTTGTAATCGGCGGTCTGGTCACAGATGCGGACAGAGAAGGGGAAAGTCTGCTTTTTCGATGGACAGGCGGCCAGTTCCTTTTATGGGCCGGGTTTCAGCTGATCTGTGTGCCGCTGATTCTGCGGGAAAGAGGCTTCAGGAGTCTGGTGGCGGCGTTCTGGGGGTATATTGTGGCCCTGTTACTTCTGGCGGCAGCGGTGGAGATCAGACGGTGGCCGGGAGAAAGGAAATTTCCTCTCAGTTGCTTCCGCAGCTGGCTTAGAAAAATACAGTTTACAGATCTGCTGCTCTGGGCGGCATTCTGGAGTGTTCTGCTTTTTCAGCTGGTACAGGCTGTGCGCCTGGCCTATGCGGACGGAGATGATGCATATTATGTGGCGGTCTCTTCCATTACCCAGGACGCCGATACGATGTACAGTAAACTGGCTTATACGGGTGGCGGTACCGAGCTGGATATCCGGCATGGGCTGGCTCCGTTTCCCATCTGGATTTCCTTCCTGGGAAGATCATCAGGTATGCCGGCGGCCATCGTAGCACATGTAGTGCTTCCGGTAGTGCTGATTGCCATGACATATGGAATCTTTTATCAGATTGGCCTGAAAATATTTGAGAAAAAAGACGGCCGGCTGCCATTGTTCCTGCTTTTTACGGAGCTTCTGGTACTGTTTGGAAATTATTCCATTTATACTCCGGAAAACTTTATGATTGCCAGGAGCAGGCAGGGGAAAGCAGCGCTGGGGAATATTGTGATTCCTTTTCTGCTTCTGCTGTTTCTCATTTTTCTGAAAAGCCTTCAGGAGAAGAGGCGTATTCCTCCGCTGTTGTACCTGCTTTTCTGTGCGGCGGCCACCACAGGATGCCTGTGCAGTACATTGGGAGCTTTGCTGGTCTGTATGGCCGTGGGGATCGTGGGACTGCTGGGAAGTATCTGTTACAGGAAGCCGGGAATACTTGCGCCGCTGGCAGTCTGCTGCATGCCATGTGTGTTCTATGCACTTATGTACCTGATTCTGTGAGGGGGATAAGGAAACGGCTCAGTGTCCTGTCTGAACTGTTACACAGAAATAATATTTGGAAAAGGAATAGTCATGTGGAAAGATATTGTTGCATTGTTTCGGGAATATATGGGAACGGGACTGATTGTCATCTGGTTTGTAATCTCTCTGATTTATCTCTGGATAAACGAAAAGAGGAAGGACCTGAGAATTCTGTTCCTGTATATGCCGGTGATTCTGCTGCTGCTTTATTTTAATCCTCTTTTTGCAGAGCTGATATACGGCGTTGTGGGAGAAGAAATATATTATCGTATTCTGTGGCTGCTGCCCGTCACTGTGGTGATAGCGTATACCTGCGTGAGCGTTTACGGACAGCTGGCTGCCGGAAGGCAGTCTCAGAAGGATAAGGCGGGAGCGACAGAATGGTTCTGTGCCTTATGCATGGCCGGAATAATTGTGGTCTCGGGCAGTTATATCTATGCCAGTCCTGCATTTTCACGGGCGGAGAACCTTTACCATGTGCCGGAAAGTGTGGTGCACATCTGTGATGCCATCAATGTGCCTGGCAGAGAGGTAATGGCTCTGTTTCCCGCGGAGCTGGTGCAGTATGTGAGACAGTATTCCCCTGTCACATGCATGCCTTACGGAAGGGACGCAACCGTAGACAGATGGAATTATTATCCGCCCATCTGCGCCGAGATGGATGCGGAAGTGATTGACCTGGAAAAGCTGGTCCCCCTTGCACGGGAGGAAGGCTGTCATTACAGCATTCTCCCCGCGGATAAAGAACTTCTGGGAAAGCCGGAAGATTATGGCTGGGTACGGTTTGGAGAGACAGACGGCTATGTGATCTATCGTGATTCTTCCGTGGAACTGGTGGTCCCGCCATTCTGAAAATAGTTCAGCGCATAGACAAAACGCTCGGCTACCTTTTTTCGTCCTGCCACATTCAGGTGGAGATGATCCACGAGATATTTATCCGCATTATCCTCATTGATGGTGCCATAAAGATTGTCCACAAAGGTAACGCTTCTGGACGCACAGGAGGCATATTGCTTGATCACATAGGTAGACAGTACGTCCCAGCCGTATCGCTGGATATCGCTGCTGACGTATTCTCCATTTTCATCGATTCCGTAAGCATAGGCAGGGGAAAGCACAATAATACGGATATTGGGGTAATTCTGCTGGATCAGCTCTATGCCCGCCTCCAGGTTGCCGGTAAACTGCATAATATCGGTGGCATTCTCATCACTGTACATTCCATGGCCGGCCAGGTAGTCGCTGGCATCGTACATGACAGTGATGACATCCACCGTATTCAGATCTATACTTTTCAAAGTGTTATAGACATCCATTGCTTCGGGAGGGGCATCTGTTCCCAGTGCCTCCATGCCGGATCTGAATGCGTTGTCCAGACGGTCATCCATGGCGAGAAAAAGGAGCCAGTAGAAATTGAAAATGTCCATGGGATATTCTTCCGTATTTAAAGCGGGAGACAGGGCCGCCAGATAACTGCCGCTGACAGAACAGTTATAGACGGTTGCGCCGGTCATCTCCTGAATCATATTGGCCAGATTGTCCTTCGAATCTCTGTCGTCGGCCAGAGGCGCATTGCCGAACATTAAGATGGAAGTTTCCCCGCCGTAATCCGGGTAGACGGGATGTCCGGTGGCATCTGTCAGAGGAAGAATGACGTCAAAGGTATCATCATACTCCCCTGGTCCATCCTTGAAAATTTCTTCCAGATCTACAAATACACCCCAGGTTTTGAATTTATAGATGATGCCGATTATAAAAATGACAACGACTGCCAGAAGGATGATGTGAATATTAATATGGGAAAAAATTCCTGACTTTCTGTTTCCCTTCTGCTCCTGCGGAACAGCCGGAAGAGCAGCTTCCCTTCCGGGAGCGTGAAAAGCAGATTCCGTATCGTCACTTTCCAGATCAATAATGTCCAGATCCGGTATTTCGTGGGTACGTTCTTTTTTGGCATTGTTATGGGAAGTGTGTTTTTCTTTCATCCGTATCTCCATTACCATTAGTCGCTGGTTTAAAGGCGTCCGTCTCATTTTAGCTGCCTGAACAGACACCTGAATGATTCTTATTTTACTATTATGCGAAGGGAAAGTCCAGATTATTAATGTGAGTTTAAGAGATTTTAAGAAATTATGAAGAAATGCAGTTCTTACTTGAACAAGTGAAAACAGGATGTTATAATGTTACAAAATTATTAAGTTCTGTTTTCAGAGAGGATAACCGGAATGGGTAAATTATTTGGAAAAGCGAAAAAAGCACTGCAGCTTGATGATGAATATGATGAGAGAGAATATGACTGGGACAGTGACGGTGATGCCGGATATGAGGAGTATGCCCCGGATGAAGATATGGAAATAGAGGAGAACAAGTTTACATACGAGGATGAAGAAGGGCTTGAGGAAGCGGATGTCGATTACTATGAGCCTGAAGCGGATGCGGAAGAAGCCGGCGGGTACTATGAGAGCGGGGAAGATATCAGGTATTATGAGTCGGAAGAGGAACCGGAGGATGCCGGATATTATGAAGCTGAGGGAGACGTGGAAGAATCCGAATATTATGAGCCTGAGGATGAGGCGGAAGTAGAACCCGGATATTATGAGGCTGAGGATAATACGGAGGAAGAATCCGGATATTATGAGGCTGAGGATGATATGGAAGAGGACCTCGGATATTATGAGTCCGAAGATGCCGCAGAAGAGATGGAAGGGTACCGCCAGTCTGACAATGATATGGAAGAGATGGAGTATTACGGGTCTGGCGAGGTTATGGAGGAAGAACCAGAGGTCGGGACATATTACGAAGGGGAAGAAGAACCGGAGGACCCCCCTGTATATTACGAAAACGGAGAAGAGACAGAAGGTACGTCATATTACGAGACTTGGGAAGAGACAGAAACCGAAGCATATTACGAAAGTGAAGAGGAACCGGAGGAAAGTCCGGTGTATTATGAAGCCGAAGAGGACTCGCAGGAGGACGATGGGTTTTATTATGGCGAGGAACCAATGGCGAAAAGCAAGCCGGAAGACAGAGGGCGGTCGGTTTATGCGGGAGGCGCTGTGAAGAAGGCAAGGCCGGAGCAAAGCCGGAAGAGGCCGGAGCAGAAGGCTGATAAAGGGACCGGATTTCTGGCAAAGCTGAAAAAGAGTTTCCGCAATATGGATGTAATGGATAAGGTTATGCTTGCCACCGGGACGGGAATTGTGATTCTGGTGATAGTGACAATCTGTGTATTTCTCAGTTCGCGCATGGTGGAGAAACAGGTGTCATCCTTTGCCAGTGTGGGGACACAGCTGGAGGGCATCTCGACTATCGGCGAACAGGGGCTGCTGGCTGTGGCGGATGCGGAGATGGCACGACTTGCGGCCGCCTCCATGGTTAACGACGAATTGGAGGAGCCGTCGAAAAAGGAATACGATGAGACAGGCTTTGAAAAGGAAGTGACAGTAGCACTTAACTTTACTTCTATTCAGAAGGACCTGAAAATTAAGTTTATCAATAAAAAGACAGAAAAGCTGGTGGCTAACGTTCCTTTCTCGGTGACGATTGTGGGTCCTGACGGGAAATCCATTATCTGGTCCGATGACGATATGGACGGAATTATCTACAAGAAGGACATTGCTCCGGGAAACTATAAGGTGGCCATGGAGGCACTGAGCGATTCCAGATATTCCGATTACATTATATCCACGGAGACACAGTCTGTGGAGGTAAAAAAAGATATAGAGTACAAAAAGGTGGATGTCACCAATGAAGTAAAGCAGGAGAAGGATGTAAACGCCAAGAAGGAGGACACAAAGAAAAACGAGACCGTTGTGGAATCCACTCTGAAAGATACCGTAGCCTGGGTGGAAAGTAAGGTGCTTGCTTCCACATACAGCGAAGTGGCGAAAAGCGAGATTCCGGATCCGGCCACGCTGGTGAATGCGGGAAATCTCCTGCATATGGCAAATCTGGCTTTTGTAGAGGAGAATGAGGAAAACGGAAATAAAGACGGCGAAGGGCAGAAGCCCGATACGGGAACTCCCGGGAACCCGGGGACACCTGAGAATCCGGGAGCACCTGAGAATCCGGATGGAGGAGTGACCCCGGAGACGACTCCGCCTGCAACTGAGACTCCGGCGACGACGCCACCGGCGACTGAGACCCCGGCCACCACTCCACCGGCAACTGAGACCCCGGTGACAACGCCGCCGGCAACCGAGACCCCGGCGACACCAACTCCAACACCGACACCAACGCCCACCCCCACACCGACCCTGACACCGACTCCTACCCCGACTGTCACCCCCACACCGTTACCGGTGAAAGTGACAGTGGACAAGGCAGCGGTAAGCACAGCGGTGGGAGCCACAGCTACGGCGACTGCCAAAACGGAGAACTTTACAGGAACAGTGGCCTATTCCATAGTGTCCAGCAATACGGCAGTGGCGAAGGCTTCCATTGACGCCGCAGGCAAGGTCAGCATTCAGGGTGTGGCAGTGGGAACCGCCAAACTGACGATTACGGCCACGGGAAGTTCTGCGCAGAATGCCACGGCAACCATTGATGTGACCGTTACGGGAACGAAGGCACTGACATTGAACAGGACTTCCATGAACATTTTGCCGAATGCGTCTTCAACCATCACTGCGACGCTTACCAATGTGGTCACGCAGGATCCGGCGGTGACAGCGGAATCTTCCAATACGAATGTTGCGAAGGTCAGTGTGGACAAACGTACCATCACGGTTACAGGTGTGGCTGCCGGCGAAGCAACGATTACTGTCAGATTTGTGGAAAATAACGAGGAAATTAAGGCGGCCTGTGTCGTCAATGTAAAAGACAGTACGGCGTCGTTGCTGAAGGATAAGGAGGGCCGTCAGGTTTATGTACAGGTCGACAATACTTATCGGGAGGCAACCTGGGCAGATTACTATACGGCCGGCAAATTTTTCATAAAAGGCGGAGAAAAATACACAGGCTGGCAGACCATTGACAATAAAGTATATTTCTTTACGGCAGACGGCAATAAGGTAACGGGAGAACAGGTGATTCAGGGGGCAAAGTATAATTTTGCCAGCGACGGGTCTCTGGTTACGGGCAGCGGTGTCGTGGGAATTGACGTATCCAAGTGGAACGGCAGCATTGACTGGAAAGCCGTAAAGAATTCAGGAATATCCTATGTGATTATCCGCTGCGGATACAGAGGCTCTTCGGAGGGAAAACTGATTGAGGATCCGAAGTTCGAGGCCAATATCAAGGGCGCCACGGCGGCGGGCCTGAAGGTGGGAGTGTATTTCTTCTCCCAGGCTGTGGACGAGATAGAAGCGGTGGAGGAAGCCTCCATGGTGCTGGACCTGATCAGGAATTATACGATTTCCTATCCTGTGTTCATTGATGTGGAAGCCAGCGGCGGCCGGGGAGATAATATTGATAAGGCGACCAGAACCGCGGTATGTAAGGCTTTCTGCCAGACGATTCAGAATGCGGGGTATACGGCCGGTGTCTACTCCAACAAGCTGTGGCTGGAGAACAAGATTGACGCGGGCAGCCTGAGCAATTATAAGACCTGGCTGGCTCAGTATGCGGCCAATCCTACATACAAGGGTAAATATGAGATATGGCAGTACAGAGCCACAGGCAGTGTCAGCGGCATCAGCGGAAATGTGGATATGAATATCAGTTACCTGGGCTATTGAAGGTTTATTTCAGAAAAAATCAGGTGCATGTACAATGGGTTTTATGTTATACTAAGAACATGTAAAAATCGTAACGGTTCAGACAGGGCACTGAACTGTTAATAACAATCAACGAGCTGCACAGTTAGGAGAAAAAGGATGAGAACATACCTGGTAACGGGCGGCGCCGGCTTCATCGGCTCCAATTATATTCACTATATGTTTCGGAAATACGGGGATGAAATCCGCATTATCAATGTGGATTTGCTGACCTATGCCGGTAATCTGGAGAATCTGAAAAGTATCGAGGACAGGAAGAATTATACCTTCGTGAAGGCCGATATCTGTGATAAAGAGGCGATCTCAAGGATTTTTGCCGAAAATGATATCGACAGAGTGGTCCATTTTGCGGCGGAGAGCCATGTGGACAGAAGTATCCGCAATCCGGAGGTGTTCGTGCAGACCAATGTGCTGGGAACCGCCGTGATGCTGAACTGTGCGAAGGAGGCCTGGGAGCTGCCCGATGGCAGCTTTAAGGAAGGGAAGAAATTCCTTCATGTGTCCACGGACGAGGTATACGGGTCGCTGCCGGATGACGGGGAGTCTTTCTTTTATGAGACCACGCCCTATGATCCCCACAGTCCCTATTCCGCCAGCAAGGCGGGGGCGGACATGCTGGTGAAGTCCTATATGGACACTTACCATTTCCCGGCCAATATCACCAACTGCTCCAACAATTACGGGCCCTATCAGTTCCCGGAGAAGCTGATTCCGCTGATTATCAACAATGCTCTGCATGGGAAGAAGCTTCCGGTGTACGGCGACGGCAGAAATGTCAGGGACTGGCTGTTCGTGGAGGACCATGCGAAGGCCATCGATATGGTGCAGGAGCAGGGCAGGCTGTTTGAAACCTACAATATCGGCGGGCATAACGAGAAACGGAATATTGAGATTATCCACATTATTCTGGAGACATTGCAGGAGATGCTGCCGGATGACGATCCCAGGAAGGCACTGGTCAGCACCGATCTGATCACCTATGTGGAGGACCGCAAGGGACATGACCGCAGATACGCTATCGCGCCGGACAAGATTAAGGCGGAGATCGGATGGTATCCGGAGACCATGTTCAAAGAAGGAATCCGGAAGACCATACAGTGGTTCTTCGAAAATGAAGCATGGATGACAAATGTCACAAGTGGAGATTATCAGAAGTATTACACGGAAATGTATGAAAAATGAGCATAAATGGGAACGGTTTTTGCCGTTCCCATTCGGCGTGACATGAGTATATGTCTGCAGACAGATTGTTTATGACTCTGCTCCATGTGCGGGAGACTGATATGGGGAGCAGGGAACAGAAAGGTTCAGGTGTTTTATGAAGGGAATTATATTGGCAGGCGGTTCCGGTACCAGGCTTTATCCTCTGACGAAGGCAATTTCCAAACAGATTATGCCGGTGTATGACAAGCCGATGATTTATTATCCGCTGTCCACACTGATGCTGGCAGGTATCCGGGAGATTCTCATTATCTCCACACCCAGGGATCTGCCGCTGTTCGAGGAGCTGCTGGGGGATGGCAGCCAGCTGGGGATGGAGCTCTCCTATGCGGTACAGGAGCATCCGGGAGGACTGGCTGAGGCTTTTCTGATCGGAGCGGATTTTGTAGGTAAGGACAGAGTGGCGCTGGTATTGGGAGACAATATTTTCTATGGGCAGAGCTTTTCAAGGGTATTGAAGGAGACTGCGGCAAGGGAGAAGGGAGCCACGATTTTCGGCTATTATGTGCGGGATCCCAGGGAGTACGGCGTGGTGGAATTCGACGAGAACGGCAGAGCGCTTTCCATCGAGGAGAAGCCGGAGAAGCCGAAAAGCAATTATGCGGTGCCCGGGTTGTATTTTTATGACAATGATGTGCTGGAGATTGCGAAGACCATAAAGCCTTCGGCCAGAGGAGAGCTGGAGATTACCAGTGTCAACAACGAATATCTGCGGAGGGGAACACTCCATGTGGAGACGCTGGGCAGAGGATTTGCCTGGCTGGATACGGGCAATCATGACGCGCTGCTGGATGCGGCCGATTTCGTGGCCGCGTTCCAGAAACGGCAGGGACTGTATATTTCCTGCATAGAAGAGATCGCCTACAAGAGAGGGTTTATTGATAAGGAGCAGCTGTTGAAACTGGCGGAACCCTTGATGAAGACCAATTATGGAAAATATCTGGTAGAGGTAGCAAATGGACTCTAAACTGAGAAGAACGGCAATTCTCTCTTCCATGGCTCTGATTCTGCTGGTATCTCTGCTTGTGGTGTTCACCAATATGCCCAAAACGGGACCGGGAAGCGGGAGCAGTACGCAGGCGGAAGCCACGCCTGCGCCGGAGCAGGAAAATCCGTCCGAAGGCGGGGAGGAAGGACCAAAGGAAGGACAGATCGGAAATGACCTTTCGGCCTTTCTGCGTGACAATACTTTCTTTGACCAGGAAATAAATCCCGTACTGGAGGCGGCAAAGGAAAATGCTTCCAGACTGTCTCTGGTGGTTACTTCCGTGGAAAAGGATCTGCGTATTCAGATTGTGGATATTCAGGGTAACCCGGTTACCGGGGAGAGCTTTTACGTTAAACTGGAAGGTGAGGGCGAATATAAGGACCTGGATAAGGATGGAATCATTTATATCGCCGATCTGGCGGCGGGGGAGTATTATGTGGAGCTTCTGCCTCTGGAAGGCTATCGGGTGCCGACCAGTGAGACAAAGGTGCGGGTCAAGGACAAGGTAGAGTATGTGGCCATCGACGATATCTCACTGCTGATTAAGACAGAGGAAGAGATTGTGGCCGAGGCGGAGGATACCGCTGTGGCGGATGCGCTGGAAGATGCGGACAAGACCGAAATCATAAAGTTTCAGAAGCCCACTGCCAATTCCCGGGTGGGAATCGACGTATCCAAATGGAACGGAGAGATTGACTGGGATAAGGTGAAGAACGCGGGAGTGGAATTTGCCATTGTCCGCGCGGGATATCGAGGTTCCGTGACGGGAAGCCTGGTGGTAGATCCTTACTTTACAGCGAATATGCGGGGGGCGGCTGTCAGCGGAATCCCCGTGGGGGTGTATTTCTTCACCCAGGCTGTGAACGAGGTGGAGGCAGTGGAGGAGGCTTCCGCTGTGCTGGAGCTGATCAGGGAATATAATCTGGAATATCCCGTATTTATCGATACGGAGGGAGCTGGCGGGAACGGAAGGGCGGACGGCCTGGACGTGGAGACAAGGACGCTGGTGTGCGAAGCCTTCTGCCGCACCATAGCCAACGCAGGATACACGGCGGGGGTCTATGGCAGCCGGAACTGGTATAATAATAATCTCCATGCGGAGCAGCTGGAGCAGTACTGCATCTGGCTGGCGGAATACCGAAGCATTCCTCTTTATCAGGGATATTATCAGATGTGGCAGTATACTTCCAGAGGAAGCATCGACGGCATAGAGGGGAATGTGGACATGAATGTGAGCTATCTGAAGTGACAGAGGGCAGGCATACAGAAATAAAATCAATCTATGAAGGAGAGGGGTACAATGGGTAAAATCAGTGTTGAGACATGTGGAATAGAGGGACTTAAGGTGATTACTCCCGCTGTATTTGGGGATGAAAGGGGATATTTTTACGAGTCTTATCACTATGAGGCTTATAAGGAGGCGGGAATCCCGCAGGTGTTCGTGCAGGACAACCAGTCCTCCGGAAGGCGGGGAGTGCTCAGAGGTCTTCATTTCCAGAAGCAGTTTCCCCAGGATAAGCTGGTAAGAGCCATCCGCGGAGAGGTCTTTGACGTGGCGGTGGATCTGAGGGAAGGTTCGCCCACCTTCGGCAAATGGTTTGGCGTAGTGCTGTCTGAAGAGAATAAGAAACAGTTTTTTGTGCCGAAAAATTTTGCCCACGGTTATCTGGTCCTTTCCGATTATGCGGAATTCTGTTATAAGTGTACAGATTTTTATCATCCGGGAGACGAGGGCGGCATCGCGTACAATGACCCCGCCATCGGCATTCAGTGGCCCATTCCGGAGGATATGAAACTGATTATGATTGAGCGGGATCAGAACTGGGGCGGATTGGACAGCTATAAGAGGTAGGCGCATGAAGATTAGCAAAAAGGGTGGAATCGCCATATTTTCGCTTCTGGGACTGGCGATGATCGCGATTATTATCGTGCATCAGAATCCCGGTCCCAGCGCGGACCCACAGGAGGAGCTTCTGAAAAAGATTCTCTCCTGTACCATGATTTTGCTTGCCTGTATTGTGTTTGCAAGATGGTATGACAAGTTTACCACACTGCCGGTGGAACTATATCAGAGCAGACATCTGATCTGGAAGCTGGCGAAAAATGATTTCAAAAAGCGCTATGCCGGATCCTATCTGGGGGCGGTCTGGGCCATGATTCAGCCGGTGGTCACCGTGGCAATGTATTATATAGTGTTTGACAAGATTATGGGAAATACGGGCAGGGGATCGGGGGATGTGCCTTTTGTGCTGTTCCTGACGGCGGGTCTTGTGCCCTGGTTTTATTTTAATGAGGCGCTGAACAATGGCACCAACGCCATGCGGGAGTATGACTACCTGGTGAAAAAGGTGGTATTTAAAATCAGCATTCTTCCCATCATTAAAATTATTGCCGCCACATTTATTCATGTGTTCTTTATCGGCGTGCTTCTTCTTGTGGCGGCGCTTTACGGCTATTATCCGACAATTTATACCGTTCAGATTCTGTATTACAGCTTCTGCCTGTTCATTTTTGTGCTGGCGCTTTGCTATACCACCTGCTCCATAGTGGTCTTTTTCAAGGACCTGGCCCAGATTATCAATATTGCTCTGCAGATCGGTCTGTGGGCGACTCCGATTCTGTGGGATATTAATTCTATTCAGGCAAGCTGGGTTTTTGTTCTCAAGCTGAATCCTCTGGTGTATATTGTAAACGGTTATCGAAGCGCCATATACGAGAGGGAATGGTTTTTTCAGGATTTCTTTTCCACCATGTATTTCTGGATTGTGACTGTGGTGCTCTTCGGTATCGGCGGAGCGGTCTTTAAGCGGCTGAAGGTGCATTTTGCGGATGTTTTGTAAAGGTTGATGAGCGATGGATGAGATAAAAAGCAGCGCACAGGAAGCGGATGAGGCTTCTGCGATAGAAATAAAAGATGTGGTGAAGATATATAAGCTGTACGATAAACCCAGAGACCGGGTGAAGGAAGCGCTGGGATTCGGTAAAAAGCAGACCCATCAGCTGCATTATGCTCTGAACGGTGTCAGCCTGAATATCCGAAGGGGAGAGACTGTGGGAATCATCGGCACCAACGGTTCCGGCAAATCCACCATATTGAAAATTATTACGGGAGTGCTGAATCCGACGGCCGGTGAGGTGAAGGTGAACGGGCGCATATCCGCGCTGCTGGAGCTGGGGGCCGGCTTCAATATGGAGTACAACGGCATTGAAAATGTATATCTGAACGGCACGATGATGGGCTTTTCGGATAAGGAAATCAGCGAAAAGCTGCCGGGGATTCTGGAGTTCGCGGATATCGGGCCTTATGTGAATCAGCCGGTGAAGACCTATTCCAGCGGTATGTTTGTACGGCTGGCTTTTGCCGTGGCCATCAATATTGACCCGGAGATTCTCATTGTGGATGAGGCCCTTTCCGTGGGAGATGTGTTCTTTCAGGCGAAATGCTATCATAAATTTGATGAATTTAAGAAAAACGGGAAGACTATCGTATTCGTCAGTCATGATCTGAGCGCTGTCAGCAAATACTGTGACAGGGTGTTCCTTCTGGACAAGGGGATTCTGCTGGGAGAGGGAACGCCGAAGGAAATCATCGACACCTACAAGCGGGTGCTTGTGGGTCAGTACGAGCTTACGGACAAGCATGAACATGCGGATTTCCTGGAGGATGTACAGCTGCGGCAGGCAGAAGGCGCAAAAGGACAGGGAGGCGCCGACGGAGTGAATCCGGAGGCTCTGGAATACGGTACCGGGCAGGCGGAGATTCTGGAATATTATCTGACGGATGATCAGGGTGTCCACACCACGGCGGTGATAAAGGGCAGCGAATTTACCCTGCATATGAAGGTGAAATTCCATGCTCATGTTCCCGGGCCGATTTTTGCCTTTACCATTAAAAATGCCATGGGAACGGAGATTACCGGCACCAATTCCATGATTGAGAAAGCTTATCTGGAAAGCGGGGAGCCGGGACAGGTGAAAGAGATTACCTTTGCGCAGAAAATGAGTCTTCAGGGCGGAGAATATCTGCTGTCTCTGGGAGTTACCGGATACAATGTGGATACCTTTGAGGTGTATCATAGATTGTATGACGCGCTGAATATTACCGTGGTTTCGGATAAGAATACGGTGGGGTACTATGATATGGATTCCGAAGTGAAGGTGACGGATGTGATTCTGGAGTGACAGGCGGAGCACAGTAGTGCCGGGGACGGAGGACGCGTTGGATGAATATTCGGCATTGTGTATTTGGCAGGCCATGCGAGAAACAGAAATGATTGGCGGGGTATGCTTCTTACAGAGCAGGGAAAACGGATAAAGGATGAGAGTGACATGCCATGGGCAGGATGGCAGAGAGGACATAGATGACAGAAGAAATCGGGAAAGTGAAGCTTGATTACAGCAAATATCCGGGAAAGGATTTCTACAGCGAAGGCGTGCTGGAGGATGAGCTGCTGGACATTGTAAAAAGTAAATCCGCGGCGGAGTACGGCGCTGTCATAGAGGAACGGAAGAAATGGTCGATCCTCTATCATCTGTCGCCGCTGCGTGAGAATATTGTGGACTGGGTTCCCATGGATAAGGAGAGCAGGGTTCTGGAGGTGGGCAGCGGATGCGGCGCCATCACAGGCGCGCTTTCCAGGAAGGCGGGTTCGGTGACCTGTGTGGAGCTGTCGAAGAAGCGCAGTCTCATCAACGCCCACAGGAACAGAGGCTGTGACAATGTGACCATTCATGTGGGGAATTTTAAGGATATTGAGCCGGATCTGCCCGTGGATTTCGATTATATCTGCCTGATCGGTGTCTTCGAATACGGGCAGAGCTATATCGGAGGCGATACGCCCTATGAGGATTTCCTGAAGCTGCTGCTTCCCCATCTGGCGGAGGACGGCAGAATTCTCATTGCCATAGAGAACAAGTACGGGCTGAAATATTTTGCAGGCTGCAAGGAGGACCATCTGGGGACCTATTTCTCGGGTATCGAGAATTACGGGACGGACAGCGGTGTGCGCACCTTCGGACGGAATGGGCTGGAGGAGATTTTCGGGAAATGCGGTGTGCCGGAATACCATTTTTATTATCCCTATCCGGACTACAAATTTATGACTATGCTCTATGGGGATGATTATCTGCCGGGAAAAGGGGATCTTGCAAATAATCTGCGGAATTTTGACAGGGACAGAATGCTGCTTTTCGATGAGAAAAGGGCCTTCGACGGGCTGACGGAGGAAGGATTATTTCCGCTGTTCTCCAATTCCTTTATGGCGGTTATCGGCAGGCCCTTTGACATAAAGTATGTGAAATATTCCAATGACCGGGCGCCGGAATATGCGGTCCGGACGGAAATTATCCGGAAGGGCAGAGGTTCTGCCTGTGTCCGCAAATATCCTATGACAGAGGCGGCCCGGGACCATGTGCGGGGAATGGCGGCCGCTTATGAGAAGCTGGAGGAGAGATACCGGGGCGGCAGGCTGAAGATCAACGAGTGCCGGCTGGAGGAAGACGGGGACAGGGTTTTCGCGGAATTTGCATTTGAGCAGGGGACGGCTCTCTCGGAGCTGCTGGACGCCTGTCTGGATAAGGATGACGCGGAAGGATTTTACCGGTATTTTCAGGAGTACAGGGAGAGAATTGGCTATAACAGCGAGTATCCGGCGGCGGATTTCGATCCGATTTTCTCCAATATTCTGGTGGACGGAGACCGGTGGACGCTGATTGACTATGAGTGGACTTTCGGAAAGCCTGTGGATACGAAGGAGCTGGCGTTCCGGGCTGTCTACTGCTACCTTCTGGAGGACGGAAAGCGCGGGAAGCTGGATCTGGAGCGGGCGATGAGAGAGCTGTCCGTCACAGAGAAGGAGGCTGAAAGTTTCCGGACGGCAGAGAGAGAATTTCAGGATTTTGTGACAGGGAACAGGAAGGCCATGGCCACGCTGCGGGAAGAAATGGGCGGCAGGGTGATGCTTCCCCAGAACTGGATAGACAGATATGAAGATTCGGATAAAATCAATCGTGTACAGATCTATGAAGACAGAGGAGACGGATGCTCCGAGGCGGCGTCCTGTTTTGTGAGAGATGCCTATCAGGGAGAGAATCTGATTGTTTTTGACATTGATGTGAAGTCAGGGGTGAAAGCGCTGCGGATTGACCCGGCGTTTGCATCCTGCTCGGTGAAAATACTGGAGATGACGCTGAACGGGGAGAGAGTGCCACTGGAAAAGCGGAAGGTGCTCACTGCCAACGGGCGTATTCTGAGCTCTGCCGGGAAGGGGGAGAGCTATTGCCCCAGCATTGTGTTCCCCACCAATGACCCCAACTTCTCCATCGCGCTGGAGCGGCTGAAAACGGAGGCGGAAAACAGGCTGCATGTGCGGATGGAGGTTGTGCGTCTGCCGATTTCCATGGCGCAGGATATGGCACACGGACGTTGAACAGCGCAGAGCAGACATGTTCTGTCCGTTTTGCGGCCAGTCAGGCCTGAGGAACGAGAGAGGAGAATGAGGCAGGAATGCCGGGAAAGTCCGGAGAGGAGCGGAGGATTTGAAGATAAAGGAGCTGGCAAAGCGGATACTGACGGATAGGGAATGTCGGCGATACAAGGCTCTGCTCAGGAGCCGAAAGGGCGATTACAGGGCGTGGCTGGACGGGCGGGAGGCCCATACAGAGACGGAGGAAGCCAAAATGTCGGCGAAATCGGAGAATACGGCTGATTTCGTCATTGCCTGCGCGGGGAAGGGAAGGCTGGCACCGGGTGCCAGGGACATGATTGGGAGATACTTCAGGGACCATCCGGAGGTGCTGCTTTTATATGGCGACGAGGATAGGGAAGGACAGGCCGGAGAGGGGGAATGTGACGGAGATTTCCCCTGGTTCAAGCCAGACTGGTCGCCGGATTTACTGGACAGCTTCAATTACTTTGGCGGCATGACGGCACTGCGGAAGGAGCTGTTTGAGCGGGGGTTGGCCTGGATGCCGGCTTTTGTGGAAGAAGAGGAAAAGGGAACGGCTCGATACAGGACAGAGGATTTGGCGGCCTGGGAGAAATGGATCCACGCATGTGCGGAGCTGGCGGGAGGATATCGAAAGGGCAGCCGCAGTATCGGCCATATTCCGGAGATTCTGTATCATCAGGAGAGCCGGGAAGCTCAGAACAGATTTCTGCAGCATACGGATTTCCTGAAACATTCCGGGGAGAGAGTATTGCAGGATTTCAGAGACGGCTGGACTGTGCCGGGACGGCAGGGGGAGAGTAAGCCGCTGATATCCGTGGTAATTCCATCAAAAGATCATCCGGAGGTGCTGGAGAACTGCCTGCGGGGATGCGGGCTGGGAGGAGAGGGAACCCTGACTTTGGAAGGAAGGCAGGCAGAGGGTCCGGCATTGGAAATCATTGTGGTGGACAATGGCAGCAGCGAAGAGAATCGCAGGCGCGTTGAGGAGCTGGCGGGACGGCTGGCAGGCCCGGAGAGGGGCCGGAGAATCCGGTATCTCTATCAGCCCATGGAGTTCCATTTTTCGAAGATGTGCAATACCGGAGCCGCGGCGGCGGAGGGGGAATTTCTGCTCTTTCTGAATGATGACGTGGAGCTGCGGGGACCGGATATACTGACGGAGATGGCTGCTCTGGCAGACAGAGCCTATACGGGAGCGGTAGGACTGAAGCTGTATTATCCGGATTCTGTCCGGATTCAGCATGCCGGAATTACCAATCTTCCAATGGGACCCGTGCATAAGCTACAGTTTATGGAGGATGACAGAGACTATTATTATGGTATAAATGGAGGAAATCCCAATGTGCTGGCGGTGACGGCGGCCTGTCTGATGGTGGAAAAGGAAAAGTATCTGGAGGCCGGCGGCTTTTCCGAAGAATTGCCGGTGGCATTTAACGATGTGGATTTCTGCTTTCGGCTGTATGAGCTGGGATACTGGAATGTATGTGTGAACAGCCGGTATGCCTGGCATCACGAGTCTCTGAGCAGAGGAGATGACGAAGCGCCGGAGAAAGTGGAGCGTCTGCTTCGGGAGCGGGATAAGCTGTATGAGAAACACCCGGCACTGGCAGGAGCGGACCCTTACTATTCGGTTTATCTGAACCGGAAAGGCCTGGATACGGGAATCCGTCCGGCCTATCTGACCGCGGGAAATGCGACCCAGCACAGCGAAGGGAAGATTTTCCCATTGGATACGAAGGAATATCGCGGCGACGCCTGCCTGATGGTGCGGGTGGAAGACTGCCGGGGAAGAAATGTGCTGGGTTACGGCGTTGTGCTGGGGGATAATAATGCCTGCTGGGAGAAACTGCTTTTGTTTGGGAAGATGCCTGAGATAGAGCCCTGGCAGGACGGTCGCATGAGAGATGGAAAGTGTGACATAAAAACGACAGAAGTGTCGGAAACAGAAATGATATATGCGTTGGAGATAAGGGAGCAGTATCGACCTGATCTGGAGGAAAACATGCCGGATCAGGTGAATGTGGCGCTCTGCGGATTCGACGTGGAGATAGGGGCGGGGGAGATTCCGACCGGGAAGTATCGGTTGGGAATCGCCGCCCGAAACAGAGTCAGCGGGTTAAAGCTGATGAACTGGAGCAGCCGGTTCCTGCAGGTAGAAGGCTGAGCTTTTGCAGGGAATGTGCTCTGATGTATGAGAACAGGGAGACTTGATATGAAGGAAACGGATTACAGACAGGCCTATGAGCAGGAGCATTTGAAATGTGCGGATCTGGCGGCCCGCATCGCCGATCTGGAGGCGAAAAACGAAGAGCTGGAGTGGAAGCTGGGACGCATCAAAAACAATCCCCTCTGGAAGGCGGCCAAACCTGTTCGAAACGGGATGCACTGGGCTATCCGCCAGAAGGACAGGCTTAAGAACTGCGGCGGTCCCCGGGGGGTCATTCATAAAATCAGCTATAAAAAGAGAGAGCGGGAAGCCATGAAGCAGTTCGGAACCGCCAGCTTTCCCACGCCGGAGCAGGCGGAGAGGGAGCGAAGCACCGTGTTCCCCAGAATGGTAAAAATCAGCATCCTGGTGCCGCTGTGGAACAATCAGAGAGAGTTCCAGATTGAGATGCTGGATTCCGTTATGAACCAGACCTATGGGAACTGGGAGCTCTGCCTGGCGGACGGCTCCGACGAAGCCCATTCCTATATAGGAGAAATCTGCAGGGAATATGCCGCCAGAGCCGACGGCAGGATTGTGTACAGACATCTGGAGAAAAACGGCGGCATTTCCGGCAACACCAACGCCTGTCTGGAAATGGCCACCGGCGAATATATCGGTCTGTTTGACCAGGATGACATTCTGCATCCCAGTGTTCTCTATGAGTATGTGAAGGTTATCAATGAGCAAAATGCGGATTATCTGTATTGCGACGAGACCACTTTCAAAAGCGGTAATATTGACCATATGCTGACCATGCACTTCAAGCCGGATTTCGCGCCGGATAATCTGCGGGCCAACAATTACATCTGCCATTTCAGCGTCTTCTCCAGGGAGCTTCTGGA
>JAAWLQ010000018.1 GCA_022797995.1 Lachnospiraceae bacterium | reverse complement strand
TGACCTATGACCTATGACCTATGACCTATGACCTATGACCTATGACCTATGACCTATGACCTATGACCTATGACCTATGACCTATGACCTATGACCTATTTACAGCTTAACATACCGACGGTAGGTTTGTCAATGTGTGCTACATAGGTTTCAAATTTTTATTCAGCCGGTCCACCATCCAGGCGATCCGCTTTTCCCGTCCGGCCTCTGTCTTTGCGTCAAGATACGCCTTTGTATAAGTTTTCTTTACCGATAAGGACATGGCCTGAAAGTTTGTATAGGCAGGTTCATAGCTTTCCAGCAAAGCGGAAAGCCTGGCAATCTCTTCCTCCGTAACTGCCGCAGGCTTCGGTGCGTCCCACTGGCCGTTCGCTTTGGCCTCCTCGATTTTCTTCCTGCCGAAATCGGTCATGAGTCCCCGCTCTTCCAGCTTCGCCGCCAATGCCTTATTCTTCTCCGACCACTTGCTCTTCTCCCTGCGCATGGAGAAATATTTCTTATAAGTGGTGTCGTCAATGCTCTGCATCTGTCCGTCAATCCAGCCGAAGCAGAGCGCCTCTTCCAGCGCTTCCTCTGCTTTTATCGTTTTCGGTCCGCCGGCCTTGCCAAACAGAAGCCAGACGCCCTCGTCTGACAAACAGTTTTCCTTAAGCCATTTTCTAAATTCTTCCCTGTCGGCAAATTGCAGTATCCCGCTCATTATAAAGTTTCCTCCTTCATATCCCCGATTGCTTCAGGTTCGCATCCACATTCTCGCACATATTTTATAGCATTCAAAACACACATATATAAACAAGTCAGTTTCATGTCACCATAAATAATGAAAACCAACTTATTTTATGCAAAAAATAACTTGTAGCGAATAGTCGACTATCGTCAAGTTCGCTACAAGCTATTTCCCGCTTGCGCTAAGAAGTCTCATATTCATGCGACCCCTTTCTTTATTATACTGCTTTATAAAAATAATATTCCTATACAAAATTTGACTATTGTCAGATTTATACAAGAATAACAGAAGTATAACGGCTATCACCATTTCTCCTGCTTTCTTATAATAGCTTATTTTGCCCTTTCCGTCAACATATTTCTATACTTTTTTCACACCAAAAGTATTTACTTCTCCTGCTTGTCCATCATATAAACATTTTGCAATTTCACACTCTATTGAAGGTCTCTTATTTTTTATTCCATGAGCATACTTTTTCATTGTATTTGGGATGAAATCTGCAATTTGCAGCCCAATGTTAAGATCACTTTTCTGATAAAAATTTATTGTTGCTATCTGTGTTCTGACAGCATGATTATTCATGCATCTGGTTCCTCTTTTGACTAACTGCTGAAAATAGTTTGTCAAGCGATTATCTGCCTTAGGATTCTGTGATTCCAAATATATTGTACCTATGGCATTATGCTTTTCTAAAAAATGTACAAAATTCTCTACTATTATTTCTAAACACACAAAATATTCATCATTTAAAAATCTACTATTGTATTTTATTTTATATTCATTTGGATTTATAACTGCAACAAAAACAGTTATATTGTTTTCATCAAACAATTCTCCCATGCTACGCCAAAACAACTCACGCTTTTCGGGTTTCCTCATTATCTTGTATATTTCTTTTTTCGCAATTCTTAATTCGCTTTCATGTAAAATGACGTTTTCATCTTCAAAAATATCTTTTTTCATTTTTCGAATATATGGACATATTTTTTCTTCATATACAGCTTTCTCCACAGCATACCCACCCAATGCAAAATGGACACTTGGGGGCGTATTCTTAGATTCATCTAAAAACAAAAAGTATTCTTTCATTATTTCTCCTCTACTTCTGGAATTTTTCGCTGATTTTTATTAGAGAATCTGCTGCTTTAGGATTCCGTAAAAGCTCTGGCAACACAATTTTTAACATTTGAGTTTCCATACTCTCATTTGTTTGTATTGCGTTATAAGCTTCTACCACCGCTTTTATACTTTCCTGATCCTTTCTTCTCACATCCTCACTCAGAACATCCAGTTTATATACTACCTCATTCAAAATTGATATTATCTTATTTCCCTCCCCACCTTCAAATTCTTCAGGCTCATCTAAATCGTCTACATATGCAAAGCTTAATATTGCCTTTTCCAGCCTTTCACTTGTTTCCACTACAACATCTAAATCTGTTAAATCATAATCAAATGTCCTAATTGAAGATACATCAAATGGAATTTTCTCGCCTTTCCGTTTTAAATGTATAATTGGTTTGCCTGTTGATGTCCGATATCCAATTTCAAAAAAGACATTAGGATTATGTCCTGTTAAGTCTGCAATTACCAAATCATAATTATATAAACTATCTAAAATCTCCTGAGTGATAGAATCCGGGGTATTTTCATGATCAATACGTATTGCTTTAAAACCACATTTTTCACATACTGGTTTTATAATATGGTTAAATAGTTGATCCGCATTCTTTCTTATATCACTACCAGGATCCCCTATTGGAGATATCACAAAGCACTTTCTCTGACTATCCTCCGTTTTTTCAATCAGTGAATAAATTCCTCTCTCCATCTTACGAATCAAACCATTTTTTTGTAAATTGTTGACTACTCCTGCAAATTGTCCTTCTGTATAGTCTCCTATTTTTTGCAATGCCAAGTATTCTTTCATTTCTTGTACCGAATGATTTTCTTTATCCTCTAATAAGGTCATGATTTCTTGCTTTATAATAGCGCTCTTTGTCATTTTTGCACCTCCCTTTTTCTAATTATACGCCATTCTTGTCCAGTGTCAATATTTTCTTTCTGTTTTCTTGTTTTTATCTCCTATTTCTTGTCTGTGCAGCATTAATAAATAAGGACTCATAATTTCAAAATATTTCTGGCATATACCAAACAGAAAAGAACCTGGTTTGTTCTTCACAGATAACTAACCGGAATAACCCGGTCCTCCCCCTTCAGCGTTACCAGCCTGTCATAGGTACAAATCACTCCCCCGGGGCCCCTCCGAATGCCTGGAATCCTGTCAAGCACTGTAAAATTGGCAAAATCATCGGCTTTGGGGTCAGAATGTTTTTTCACTTCCAGGGGATACAATACATTTCCTTCTTCCACAATCAGGTCGATCTCCTTCCGGTCCTTATCCCGGTAAAAATAAAGCGGCGGGTCCAGTATCCCCTGATTGTAATAGCTTTTAATCACTTCCGATATCACAAAGTTCTCAAAAAAGGCACCTGCCATGGCCCCGCTTTTTAATACTTCCGCCGTATTCCATCTGGTCAGATATGCCGCAAGTCCCGTATCCAGGAAATAAAGCTTCGGCGTCTTAACTGCCCGGCTGGTCAGGTTGTTGGAATAGGGCTTTAACAGATACACAAGATTGGACGCCACCAGCATGGAAAGCCATCGATCCGCGGTGGGCTGGCTGACACCCACTTCACTGGCAACGGAGTTCAGATTCAAAAGCTGTCCCGTCCTTGCGGCCATGACCGCCATAAATTTTATGAACTTCACCTCATCCCCCACCTGCGTCAGTTCCCGCACATCCCGTTCAATATAGGTTCTGACATAGGCCCCATAGAACATCTGCCAGTCAAAGCCCGGATTGGCGTACAGTTCCGGCATACTGCCCCTGTAAATGTTCTCCCAGATATCCGCATACGGAATTTCCTTCCAGTTCTTTCTTCGCTCCGCAAAATACGCATCTGTGGGAATAAATGGCCCTGTAAATGGAATCTCATACTTTTCACGAAGGGAGAGGCCGAGAAGTGTAACGATTCCCAGCCTGCCGGCCAGCGACTCGCTGACATTTTTCATCATGTGAAACTGCTGAGAACCGCACAGAAAAAACTGCCCCTTTTTCTTTTCCCTGTCAATATGCATCTTGATCTGCGGGAACAGATTCGGCGCCTTCTGAATCTCATCCACAAACACCGGCGGTGGATTATCCTTAAAAAATGTGATGCCGGTATCAACTGCGCTTGCCAGCACAATCGGATCGTCCAAAGTGACATAGTCCATTTCCGCCGCCAGCTTCTGCAGCATTGTAGTCTTGCCCACCTGGCGCGGGCCTGCAACCAGTATGGCCCCAAACATTCCGGAAAGTTTTCCTACCGTTTCCTCAGCATGTCTGCGAATATACATAAAACGCTCTCCTCGTCTGACTTTATATTAGATATTGAAATATATTCTACTATTTTTATCTTTTTTCGTCTATTTCAATATTTAAAATTATTATAGATGTTTTATGTCTTATTATCAAGCATTATTTTGATTTAGGAGCTGTCGGAAAAAAGAGGGCCTTAGGAGCCTCCTTTTCTGTTTTTAGGCACAAAAATGGGGCAGCCGCTCCAGTAGTGATCACTCATCTACTTTTGCAACAACCTCTTGTCATGCTTTACAATTCCGTTCCCCCAACGAAGCACTCCTGCTCCAGCTTAACCCCCGCAGTCAGCATATATTTAAGGACGTCCGCATATTCGATATCAGGATTTTCCCGCAGCATCCTCTCTATCCTGGTCCTGTCATTTTCCGTCAATGCTCTCCCATATTTTTCATACTGCATCAAATGCTTTAAGTCCATTCCATACCGCTTGAAAGGAATCCCGGTCCTGTGGCACAGATCCTCATAAATGAGAAATCCGCCCACGTCAATGTCCCCAAAATGATAATACCCGGCATCCGGAGCCGCCCGGTAAATCTCCCCCAGAAGTGCCCGCCTGACGCCGTTATGATATCCACCCAGATAAATCATAAGGCTCTCCGGTTCCTGCCATCTGAAAAAAGTGGTAAGGTTTTCTATGGTAATCACCTTACGAATCTGTGACACATCCCGAAACGTAATTCTTTCGATATCTTCACCGGAAATGCCGATGCCCTGCCGCAGCTCCCCGATCTGATACTCAAGATTCCCAATGCCCAGTGAAACATTACCCTTAAAGTACACATAGTTGGGCGTATGATAAATCCCGTATTCCGCCAGAATCTCCTCCAGCTCTTTTCCCCGACATTCTTCCCCGAACATGCGCATTGCCTTCGCAATCTTCCCGCCCATGGCTTCCAGAACCTTGGAATCGTGAAAATGCTCCAGAGAAAATTCCCGGATGTAACAGCTCCTCTGATTTTGTTCAATCTGTGCAATTCCGTTCAATAAAATTTGCGTTTCCGCCGGATTGGCCAGATCCATGAACTCTTTTACCGGCTGGGCCTTTTCAAGGCGGTCATCCAGATAAGCAATCAATGCCTGACAGATCGGCGTATGGACGCGCTCCCTCAGTTCTGCCAGCAAGGCTCTGTTCTGCCGGACCCTCTCTGTCTTCGGAACCCTGGATACAAAGGCATAGGCCTTCTCCAGCTTCTCCATGCATAAAATGACTTTTGAAATGATATGCCCCTCTTTCCCCTTTTTCCACTCAATCCGGAGAATCCCCTGCCGCTCCAGCTCCTCCATGGAGGCGTGGATTTCCTCATAGGCCAGAGAGCTTTCGTCAAAATAGGCGGGAAGGGTGCTCCTGTTGAAGGAAAACGCAATGTGCACGGCCACTTTGTTGGTCCCGGTAAAAAGGGAACTGGACTCATAGGAATCCAGCAGCCTGTCCACTATTTTTCTATCATACCGTCCCATTGTGATACCTCTCCACGAAGCTGACCTTTTCATCGGTCATGACCAGCAGTGTCTCCTCCACGGAGGGACTGATGTATTGAATCTTGTCCGGCGGCGCGGCAATGACGATTTGCAGCGGTAAGCGTCTTAAGAACTCCAGCACGCCCCCTATCCTCTCGTCATCCATGTTATTGAAGGCCTCGTCAAACAGGATAAGCCCGATGGCTTCCCCGCCGATGTTGTTGCTGTACAGCTGTACAAAGGACGCGGCCACAGTGACATAAAAGGGCGTCTGGGTTTCCCCGCCGCTTTTCTCCTCGCAGACTTTGGAATAGTAGGAATAGCTGTTATCACTGTGCACAATTTTGATGTCATAGTCCATGTAGGTTCGATAATCCGTAAACTCATCCAGCGTCTGGGCGCTGTTCTCATTGTCAAGAGCCAGTTTTTCAAACAGCTCGTCGATGACTTCTCTGTGGGTTTCGTGGAACTGCCCGCTGAAAATGGACTCTCCCTGCATGGCGTTAAAGTCGTCCATAATCATCTCATAATACTGCCTGTAGCGCTTGCTTGGCAGATAGAGGAATTCGTATTTTTCATTGCTGAACACAATGTCCTTCAGGGCCTTGTTCAGCTCCTTGAATTCGCTCTGGGCCTGCTTCATATTCTCCTGCAGCTTCGACAGAAACTGCTCTCTGAATTCCTCTTCCGCCGCCTGCCTCGCCGACTGCACCTTCTCTTCATAGCTGAGAAGCTCCGATGTGCGGAGTCTCTCATACACCGCCGCAAAATCCAGGTAGCCTTCCATGCTGGGAGAGGCGCCGAAATCATGCTCCGTCTTGTAGGAAACCATGACGTCAATCATTTTCGTCCTGGCCTGGTCGGTGGTGGTGGCATTGGCTTTCTTTCTTCTGGCAAAATTGTCCCGGAACTGCTCAAAGGTCTTATCCCTGGTCTGCTTCTCGTAATCGCTGTTCCAGGCCGGCAGCGCATCTCCCGCCGCGGCGCCCAGCTGGGCCGCCTCCGCCTGCTTTAACGCGCGCTCAGCCTCCAGTCTGCCCATCTCATTTCTGGCATCCTCTATCTTCTGCTCCTGCTTGCCGGTCTCCCTGTTCCCGTTTCGCAGCTGCATCTCCAGGTCGCTTAGCAGTCCTTCCAATGCCTCCAGCTGAATCTGCTTCTGAATCATAGTGGCATTTTTCTCCAGCGTGGCAATATTGGTCTTACACTTTTCTATGCCCGCCCGCAGAGTTCTGATTCTGGCCAGTACATCCAGCTTGTATTGAATATCAATATCCGCGTCCACGCTCAGAGGCTCCATCACATAGGACAGCTCTCCAATCTGCCTCTCCAGCCTCCCGATCTCTTCCGATATCTTTTTTCTCTCCTGAGCGGCCTGCTCCAGCTGTACCCGGAAGGCATTCTGTCCGATAAAAGGCGTCTCGAAGACAGACGGATGGATTGCGCTGGCCACATGATTCTGATACCTCATGCACTCCTTCGTGATAGAAATGGAATAGTTTTTCAGTTCACTGTAATGTCCGCACATGTGAACCTTTCCCAACACCATATTGATGAACTGGCAGGCATACTTATTTTTCGATGAGACTACCGTTGCCAGAGTCCCTTCCGGCGCTTCGCCGTACTTTTCCAGCTTTCCGGTGTGAATCAGTCCTACCCCGTAAGCCTTCCTGGTCTTCCGCAGTTTATCATAAATGCCCAGTGCAATGTCAAAATGCTCCGGCTCCACCAGGATATAAAAGCGCTGGGTGTTCAGATACCCTTCCACCGCATTACGCCACTTTTCATCCGTGATCTCCAGCAGTTCACACAGAATCCGCGGTTCCGCTTTTCGTCCGATCCTGGAAAATTCCTCCTGAATCGCCTGCTGAACCCTGACAACATCCTCCGGGTAAGTCAGCTTCTTCTGCTTTAACTGGTCTATTTTTTTATCCAGTTCCAGTCTCTGTGCCCTCGCAGCATTCAACTTCATCTGGGCCTGGGCACTTTCCAACTGTACCTTGTTGTACATCTTCTTTTTATAATCCACCACATTCCGACTGAGCTGCTTTACTCCGGCAATATCCTCCTGAGTCTCCAGATTCTCCAGCAGCTTTCCATACCCCCCAACACAGGAATCCACATCCACGTTCTTCGCTTCCAACAGCTTTGTCACCTGATCTCTGGCAATCCGAACACTGGCAAGCAGCTGTTTCCGCTCTCCCGCCTGCTCCTGCAGAGCCGCCTGCTGCTTCTGCAACTCCTTTTTCTGTCCATCCAATGCCAGAAAGTCTTCATCCTTTGCAAGCTCCGCCATCAGATCATCCCGGATCCGCTGCTTCTCCTCCTTTTCCTCCGACATGGCCTGTATCTTCTTCGTCTGCTGCTCCAGACGATAAATTTCCATCTGCATCCGGTTTTCCACCTGGGCAAATTGCTCTCTCAGGATGTCCGTCTCCGCCCTTCCCAGAAAGTAATCGTACATTCTGTCCTTTTCCAGCCCGTCTGTCACCTGACCGTGATAGGCTGCAATGGTCTCCAGCTTTGCAATGCGGCGCTTCACGCTCTCCAATGTCTTCTCCAGCTCCTGATAGGTCCTGACATTTTCCCGCAGGATGTCGATGCTGACTTCCTTCTCGTCCAGCACATATGAGTACACAAAATCCTTGATATCGTCGATGGGCCGGAAAGCCAGCGCCTTGGGAATCAGGGTAAAAAATTTATCCTCAATCCGTCCGAAGCGGGCTTTTATCATCTTCTTCGCCTCCGCCGCCGTCTTGCACCACAGCTTGATTCTCCCACTGTTGGCGCTGCGGAACTGGGTGATGGACTTGGGCGTCTTCCCCTGGAGGAATAAATCCTCTGTCAATCTGGTGTTGTCCATCAGATAACGGACCGTGGTCTCCTGCCCTTCGGAGGCGGAATCGATCACCGCTCCCACCACAAAATACTGTTTCTTGCTCTCCTCATAAAACTCCAGAGCCACATGGGCGCTGATTTCCCCTGTTCGCTCATAAGGCTTATTCTCTTTTCCCGTCTTGCAGCGGATGTACCCCGTCAGCTTTCTCTTCCCGTTTTCATGGGCCGCCTTGTTGAAATAATTGGCGTAGCAGGTAACCACGAACTGAATCGCGTCTAAAAGTGTGGATTTCCCTGCCCCGTTTTCTCCGGAAAGGAGCGTGGAAGCGCCAAACTCTATGGTGGCATTGGTAAATCGGTGCCAGTTAATCAATTTCACTCTCTTCAGTGTCTTCATCCGATTTTGCCCCCTTCCTGTATATTTCCAGCTTCTCATAGGCCTGCCTGATGTCTTCCACTCTCACAGCCATCAGAATAGAATCGAAAATCAATATTCTGGAATCCTCATTGTCCAGATTCTTATCCAGTATCTCGATAATCTGAAACCGCCGGAACAGACTGAGTGCATTCCTCATAGTCGTCTTGTCAATCATTTTATCTCTGATTTTCAGACTCAGAAACCGCTCATGGATATCGCCCACATTGACGATCACCTCATCCGTTGCGGACAGCTCCCTCTTCTTTTCATCAAAAAGAACCCGTAAAATCAGCAGAATAATGGATTCGTACAGCTTCAGATTCAATCTGTTATAATTCTGGGGGTTCGTCAGCTGAATCACCCCGTAATCCTCGTTGATTTCCAGCCGGTATCCCAGCACAGACAGGTATTCCGCCATCTCCGCTTTATGTCTCAGGACAAAATAATAATCAAATCTGCCCGTCACATTATTCCTGCACAGAAAACAGGTGCTGAGCAGTTTATTGCAGATTCTGACAAAATGGTCCCTGTCCTTCTGAAGCATCCCTTCCAGTAAATTCATACCATTATCCTTTCCAGCTGATGAGAAAATCCTTAAAACGATAGCCGTCTCTTTCCGCTTCCTCTCTCAGTTCCACCGTGTAATCCATGTTTTTCCGCTGTCCATACAATCTGATGTAAATAATCTTCACAAAGTCTTCCACATTTTCCAACGGAAACTGCGTCGCCAGAAGCGCTTCCCGCCCGCCAAGCTGCCTTTTCACATAGTCGTTGATTCTCGCCGGGCTCAGCACCTTCTGCAATTTCTCCGCCATCTTTCGGAGCTTTTCCTGCCGCAGCTCCAGGTCCGGCTCCAGGTCCGTAACTTCCTGGGGCCTGAATTCCTTTCTCCCCTCTACCGGAGCATAGAGAGATTTCTCATCCAGACATCCCACACTGTATATGCGAATCAGTTCTTCCAGGAAATCAATCCTGTAGATTCCTCCCAGATTCATCTGCTCTCTGTTGATCTCCTCATTGATTCCCATGAGAATCTCTTTCAGCTGCCCCCGGACATCCTCGCTTCCCGTCAGCATAAAACGGGCGCGGTTTACCGCGGAGCGCTGATACTGGGTATTTTTCTGATTGATCTCTCTCAGAATGTCATCCATATTCTGGAAGGCATCTACAATGCTATGGAGATAGTGATAGACCAGCTCTTCCGCCTCTTCGACGGGAATCTCCTTCATTTCGGCAATCTCCAACCTGGCTTTCTCCATGTAAGCCCTGCTCCGGCTCTTCCCTTCCAGCCGCTCTATGATTTCCGGCCTGAATTTGGACACATTGTCGGAGGTCAGAAGTCTGTGATAGGCCTTGTCCACTATATTTGTGATATAGTCGTTGAACAGAGCGTCCATAATCTCCGCCACTGTCTTGTGCTTGGTGAGGTCATCGATATAATGTTTGATATTGGAATTCAGATTCTTCAAACCGGTAATCAGCAAGTCCGTATTCTCCAGAATCTGCAGAAGCACAACACCGGGATGGTCCGTATTGCTGCGCACCAGACTGTAGATGGTATAGATATAGCCCTGATATTCAATCTGCTTTCCCTCTGCAATCTCTAAGAAGGTTTTGATTATCCTGACCGCATATTCCTTAAAATTCACTCTCTGCACATAGCTTTTATCCGTCTCGATTTCAAGCCAGCCATAGTGCTCCAGGCGCCGCAGCATCCAGTTCGCCTTGCTGCGGCTGTCCGTGCCCACAAGCTCCTCCTCTGAAAAATCCGCCGCGTTGGATTGCTCGAAATAATACTGCAGCTCATCCACCAGCACGTCCCGTTCCACACCAAAAGAAAGCTGATTATCCATAATGGAAAACAGCTTGCAAATACATTCCCAATATACCAGTTTATTCGGAGAAGCCAACGGAACGAAAAAACTGTCTGATATGATGTCGAACATGATATTCTTTCCCCAAAATAGTGTGCATGAGTACGGAAAAGTCCGCCGCCATGGCAGGAAACTCAACTTACAGCCACTTATTCCCTTCCTGCTTTATAATGGTTCCAGTGTACCTTATGTCACAGTATTTGTAAAGGAGATTCCATTATTTCAATCTATAACAGCTCATCCTTCCGCTTCCCTGAGCCTCCAGGCGCCTCTCCTCACATAGCTCCCTTAGCAGTCTGAACGCCTTTGTCGCGCCTGCGCCAAGCAGCTCCTCCACTTCTTTTCTGGTTACTTTCCCGTTTTCACGGACAAAATCAACAATCCTCTGCTTTTGCTGAACGAGTGAGATTTTTTCCTCCGAACCTTCTCCTGCCTTCTGTTCGGGCAGACTTTCTCCAGCTTCGTTTCTGTTGGGAAGCGTTACACGAAAAACCCCCTGCGCTGTCTCAAACTCAGGCTGCACCTTTTCATTTTTATACGCTCTTTGAATCTTTCCTATACCGGTACCATAGCTTTCTATCAATGTCATACGGTAGAAAACTGCCGCCAGACCGGGATTCCTGGACTGCGAAACTCCCAGGAAAATCGATTTCAATTCCAGACCGGGAACCAATCCCCCCAGCGAAACGAACTCTATCCGATCCTCATATATATTGATCAGATTGCTTCCGCTGAATGAGTAGTCCCGATGAACAATACTGTTGAGCAAAGCCTCCCGCACAGCCTCTTCCGGATAATCTCTTTTATCAAATCTGTTCAGCCCTGAAAAAGTAGCTTTTGTCTTATTTACCAGTTCAATGAACTGATATACATCCTCCAGCTGCTTCTGAATCGAACCCGTGAATTCCTTTCTGTCTCTGAACACTTCTTTATCTGTTCCCTGGAACAGTGCCACTTTTGTTGTGGTTTCACACTGATCCGACAGCAACAGAGCCAGATTAGTATATAAGCCATCCTCTCCAATCAATTTGAGAGTTTTCATCTGGGCTGGTCCTATTGCTATCGATCTGGATTTCATTTCTGCTGAAAAGGCGTCAAAAGTCAATTCCTGATTCATGCTTCTGCACGCTTCAAAAGACCTTCCGCTATTTTGAAGAATCATCTCCCGAATGCCTTCTTCCGTCATCGGCTGCGTGGAGCTTCCCTTTCGCACATATACTCCGCTGGGTTTCAAGCCCTTCTCTCTGAGATAGTAAGGACGATTCGTACCGGTTGTCACTTGAATTTCAATTACCTGTTTCCCCTCCATCGCTTCTGTCCGGACTTTAACAAACGGCATTACATCCGGAGCCAGAGAATCTTTTAAGGAATTTACAATCTGAAGCATCACCGAATCCGGGTTATCAACGCCAATGACAGCTCCATCTTTCCGGATACCCACATATACAGTGCCGCCTTCCGCATTGGCAAAGCCCATCACCTCTTTCCGGATATCCGGAACATATTCCTGCTTGAACTCTACATTTTGATTCTCAAAGTCGAACATCCTGTGCGCCATCCTTTCTTTCTCTCTTTCTTTCCCTCTTTCTCTCTCATTATAATATAGATAGAAAGAAGCGTCAAGAGTGAGAAATTCTTCTGCGCACATAAAAAAACTCCTTCTCTCCTGTATAGAGTAATTCTTGCTTTACCTTTATACAAGAGAAAAGGAGAAATCTCAAAATATTTCAGAGTCTTTCATTTTCCTGCTCCAAATAGTATCTCCGCAGACGTCCCGCCAGCATGTTCAACATGGCGCCGCAGGCGGCAAGCAGCAGCAAATATATCTTTCCCACTCTATTACTGCACAGGGACAGGATCTGCCCGAGAACCGGAACATGTGTCACTACCAGGCCAACCACCTGTCTGTAGGAGACGCCAGCGGGATCTGCGTCAGAGTTCGCATCCCCCTTGGTGACAAACTCTCCTTCCACCACCTTATTCTGAACCGCACGGTGGACGGTCACACTACCGCCGCTCCGAAAGGCGATGATCTCTCCCTCCGGAATCTCCTCCGGCGGCGTCTCCTTCACAAAGACCAGACTGCCTACCGGAATTTCCGGTTCCATGCTGCCGCTGACCACATGATATACCTGGTAATCCAGGAACCGGGGCATCGCCATGGGCAGGCAGATGGCAATGACCAGGAGCAAAATCAATGTTCCTCCCACATTGCACAGGACTGGTATCAGCTTCTGTCTCATTCGTTCTCTTCTTCCTTATCTTCCTGTCTCCGGCGGCGTCCTACATACCACAACGCCGCAAAGCCTCCGACGGCCGCAAGAATGATACCGGCTGCCACAATCAGCCAGTTGACACCTGTGTCAGTCCCCTCAGCCGCGGCACCCTTATTTTCCTGTGAGTTTTCCACGCCTTCTGCCAAAGGTACTTCCTGATCATCCAGGTCCAGAATTTCTGCCGGTTCCTCTTCTCCTCCGGGTTCTACAGGAACTTCCGCACCTCCTCCCGGAACCTCCGGAGTCGTATCGGCCCCTGCAGCGTCTCCTCCCGGAACTACCGGAACCGTACCGGGTCCCGCAGCACCTCCCGGAGCTTCCGGAATCGTACCGGGCCCCGCAGTGCCTCCTGTCGGCGGCTGCACAGCGGGCTCTTCCTCAGGCGTCGTGCCGGGAGTCGGCGTTTCGCCGCCTGCTGTCCGCACAGGCGTGTACACAAAGGGAAAAATATTATCCGCGGCATTGCCTGTAAGGGTTTTCGCCAGGTTGTACGCCTGGGGCTGATATCCGTCAAAATACCGAAAACCGATGATCAGCTTATCCCCCACGTTGCCATAGTAGGTCTGCTCTCCGGCAAGCTCATTTCCGTTCTGATCGAGATACCGGATCGTGTAAGCCACGGAATCACTGAGTACTCCATAGGCGACTACATAATCTCTGTCTTCTGTGACTGTGAAGGACGCCCGGGTCTCCTGATTATCTTTTCCACTCTCACGAATTCCTCTGATATAGTATTTTCCAGGCTGGCTGATCTGTGCCGCGTAAGGTTCCACTGTAATCTGCGTTCCATAGGGAACCTGATAGATGATCATTCCCTCGTCCCGGTAGACAGCCGACTGTCCGCCGCCGGAGCTCGTCATAATATCACTGCCGTTAAAGGTTCCCTGTCTGCCTGAATAGAAACGAAGCGTATACATTCCCTCCTGCGCCTCCGGGATCTGCCCTGACTCCTGCGCCCTCACCGGCATAGAACAACAGCACATCAGGAGGAGGGAGAATACTATACGAACCATTATCCCTTTTTTCATAGTCTAACCCTCCTTCTCTTCCTTCCGGTTGTGTATCAACGTGTAAAAGCCCAGCAGCAACAGAACTATCCCGCTGACTCCCGCGATGATAAACCAAAAGGTAAGATTCGTATCGTCCCCTGTCCGAACCACCTGGGTTCGGATACCATTGCTCCCCGAACCGGAGGCTTCGCTGGCCCCACCGGTTTCTCCGGATCCATCGGCTCCGCCGCCGGTTTCATCGGATCCTCCGGATCCGCCTGTGGTTCCCGCTGCCAGCTCCGCCGCGAACTGCAGCTCCAGATCCGCATAGCTTCCCTGATAGGGATTTCCCTGGCTCTCCCCCTCCAAACCTACCGTGAGGATAATCGAACCCTTCTGTCCTGTCTTCAGGGTATCCAGATAGACATAATCCTTCAGGGTATCGGTGGCCGCAGAAAGCCCCTGGGACTTCTGTCCTTCCTTCTGCACGTCACCGCCCACTGTATCGCTGTTGAACAGGATTCTGTCGTTATAGCGCAGCTCATAGCTGTAAGCGCCGCCGCTGTTGTCCGCCATAGAGCTGAGGGCCTTGTTGCTCACATACCAGTCTGCCGTATTGAGATTAGAGTTTTCCAGAGAAATGGTAAAAACTACCTGGTCTCCCGGCTGTAAATCGGACACACCCTGACCGATATCGCCCGTCGTAAAATTGCTCTCCATTTTATTCTCGGAGGTCAACTCCACCTTCCAGTCCCTGGAAAGGGTTTCCGCCTGCACTGCCATCTCAAAGCTCCCGGCCAGGCCGAGACACAGACACAGGAGCGCACTTCCGATTCGAAATGCTCCCACTAACCTGCTTTTCATGCCACTTCCTCCTAATTTTAGTTCCGCAGGTGCCCATTCGATACCCAAACACTGGCAGAGAACTTCCGGCCGGAAAGGCCTTCCGTCCGTAAATTCTCTGAGGTACCAGATGGGCACCTGCTGTTTTTAGTTTTCCGGTTCCTGCAAACTGAGCATCCCGTTTTCAACACTCAACTGACGTCCCCAGGCGCTCCAGATAGCATCCTCCGCGTTGTGGGTCTGTACGGCGTCCACCTCCGCACGAATCCAGAACTGTGCGCCGTCATAGAGATAATCCGTCACTGTCGTACCGCCCGTGGTGGTCTGTGAAACCGCCACAGCCACAGCCGGATCAATCTGCAGAGTATCACTGAGCTCCACCGTGTCTCCCGCTCCCAGCACATTCTGGTAGTAAAGAACGGTGCGCTCTTTCGTCGAGGACGCCGTATCCACCAGCCAGCCCTGATCTGTCAACAGATGAAGCCTGATCATATCCGGCGACAGGCCGGCCTGTTTGGTCACCCCATCCTTCTCCGTCCAATATTTATAAATGGTCACACGCACATACTGATCGATTTCTCCCGTATTGGATACCGTCAGCACCTCCTTATAAATCCGCCCGGGCTGAAGGCTCTCGCCCTCCGCCGGAAGGTTTTTCAGCAGACTTCCGGTCTCCCCTCTCCAGCCCGCTCCATTCTCTTCATATTCCTGATAAGAGATCACTTCGTCATTCTCAGAGAGGGTCACGCCCATCTGAGACATCTGTACCCGGGAACGGTAGGTTTCCGAAGAGACAGAAATTGCCGCCTGCGCTCCGCCGATGGTTCCCACCAGCAACAATACTCCCGCCGCCACAAACAGAACCACCGTCACTGCCTGAGAACGAAACCATTTCCTCTTTCCTTTTCCTGCCATCAGTCAGCACCCCCTTCTGTCTGTGCCGCAAAAGTCCAATCCGGATCTTTCAGCTCCCCCTGCTCATCATACAGCACCGGCGTGGTCTCATAGACCACCACCACTCTGAAGGTCTCTCCATTTTCCGGGGCCTTCTCCGTCTCCGGAGGCGCCTGCTCCTGCCCGGCGCTCTCGATCACAATCTGCAGCTCCGGGGTCGTCTCCCCGGCCGACAGAATCCCGTCGTTTCTATTATAATACCAATAGCCATCCTGACCTGCTATCCACGCCGCTACTTCCCCGTCCTCTTCCTTATTCTGATACGTCAGATTATATTCATTTCCGCAGAAAGCCCTGGCCCGGACATACACGGGCTGGGATCCTTCCTCGCTGGTAATCTTCACCCTTTTCGTCCACCCTGACACCGTCTCCTCCACATAAGTTTCGGATCCCAGCGACAGAGCCACACCGCCCCCCGCCTGGGTATAGGTGGTGAAACATGCGCCTGCCGTCCCCAGGCCTGAGGTCAGAATCAGGAACCCGGCCAGGCCAAGAAGGAAAGCACTTCCCTTTTTTCTCATATTACTCTACCTCCTTCAGGTCTCCAATCTGAACCACCTTCCACTGGGATTCGGTACCATCGTAAGTAAATTGATTTGTGATAATCTTCCCGCCTACAGGTTTAGGATTGTAGTCACTGACAAATGTAAAAGTCAGCGGTGAATCCGCTGTATGCTCTGCCCCGACAGACGCCGTGGGATTCACCGGCTTCTCCACCAGCGTATAGCAGGGCGTGGCGTATATCTCCCGCACAGTTACCTGCGCCCCCGCGGGAAGTTTCACCGGCGCAGGAAGCCTCCGGGGCCCTGTTCCATTCAGTTCTATGGTCCATACATCGCTGTATACGGATCTGCCATTCTGTACGGCGTCCACCTGAAATACAAAGACAGCCGACTGGGAACTATCATAATTCCTAAGGCTCTTTACGATATCCAGATAGCCAAAACGCTCGCTCTGGGAAGGTTTCAAATTCACCGTAACATTATAGTTCCAGGCATAGCCGCCCTCTGCTCCCTGAGAAAGATCTCCTCCGGTCAAAACTCCGGGAAGAGCAACCAGCTCCGGCTCAAAGGTGTACACTTTATTCTCCGACCAGGCTACCGTTCCGATCCCCGCATTCCGGCCTTCCCGGGAAATGGGAACGATATACTCCTCCACATCCTCTCCCCTGGCTACCATCAGATACAGGCCCGCATAAAGATTGTTCCCCTGGTCACCCTCGGAAGCCTCTTTCGTAATCGGTGTCCCTGCCCCGGCTCCTGCAACCACAGGCTCCTTTTTCTGCTCGCCTGGCCTGCCCAGACTGCCATCGGAAGAATCCAGCGCGATCTGTGCCGCCTTTTGGGCCATCTGCCGCCATTCATCCGACGTCAAATCCTTCCTCAGGGATTTGGAACCGTCCGTCCCTTCCACCACAAAGGAAGCCTCCAGAAGCGAGCTATATTCTTCGCGGAAGTTATATATAAAATTGTCATTGTCTCCATCCTTGACCACGTCCGCCACCTTGTACAGATCGACGACCACTTCCGCTGTCTTCAGATCCTCCGCAAACTCTTTATCCGCCGAACTTGCATTCACTGTCAGGGAACAGGGCTGATTTGCATTCCACTCCCCCGCCGCATAGGACACATACCCGGTAAGGGGCAGGAGTATCGCCATACAAAAGGCTGCCAACATCCGCGTCCATTTCCATTTTAATTTCATGGGGCTTCCTCCTTCCACATTCATCTATCTCTTCTCCTCCGATATCGGAACAGCAACCATACAAGCGTGCCAAAGAACACGGGAATTCCCACGATGGGAACCATCATCCACCATGCCAGTTCCGTGGCTTTTTCATCCTCTGTTGTCTTCTCCATCGTCTCCGTCACAGCCTCCTCCCGATTGGCTATACGCACTCCCCGCACCAGAAGGCGGTGGGTATTGACGCCATAGGGAGTACAGGTGACCAGAGTACAGTAGTCCATCCCAGCCGTCAGCCGCAGATCCTGCACCTCCTCCGGAAGTACCACATTGATCTGATCCACCTCATAAGTCAGAGTCTCATTCAACACCTTCAGAAGGAAAATATCTCCAATCTCCATCTGATCCAGGTCGGAAAAAAGCTTTGCCGATGGCAGGCCCCGATGGGCAGACAAGACACAATGCGTCCCCGGCCCTCCCACAGGAAGGGAGGTTCCCTCTTTTCGCCGCTCTCCGCAGCCTTTCTCTCATCCTCAATGCCTCTATTTTCGTCGGCATCAGGCCTGATTTCCTCGGCGTGGTCCGTCCCATGCCCTTTCAGCCATGTCGCAAATGTTCGGATATCCCGCAAATATTTCTGTACCGTGCCTTCTGAATATTCCTCCCCTCTTAAGTGTTTTCGGTAATCTGCAATTGCCTCGTTGGTAATCTGGTATGTCATATTTTTTCTCCTTAGTATGTATAATTTTGATAATAGAATCTAAGACAAGACTGCTCAACTCCGAATCCCCTCAAATCTGCTAAAGAAAATATTAGAAAACGGGCTACTGAAAGCAGCCCGAGATAAATGCATCCTTTTTTAATTTATACTGCTTAACAATTTCACTCCTGCCTTCTGTTCAGGCAGACTTTCTCCCGCTTCGTTTCTGTTGGGAAGTGTTACACAACAATGTCAAAAAGTAGCTTCTCTCTTCATCCGTCTCAAAAACAGGCAAAGAAGAGCCGTTCGCAGCCATAGCTTTCAAAATTGCGGGAATTGCGGTATTTCTTCCTTCTACCATGTGAAGCTCTTTCAAAAATCCGACAGCAACAGAGCCAGATTAGTATATAAGCCATCCTCTCCAATCAATTTGAGTTTCCCTGTGAAATTTTATTATGACTGAATATTGAACATGGACATCAGTTTTCTGAAAGTATCTTGTCCGTCCAGGCAGGTGTCTGTCAGATAGCCTTTCTCCCGCTCCCATTCAGATAGCCCCCTGTAGTAATACATTTTTTTGGCATCCTCAATGATAAACGGAATAAGCCCGAAACGCAGGCATTCTTTTAATGCAATCAGCCTGCCGACTCTGCCGTTGCCATCCTGAAATGGATGAATGCGCTCAAACGCATAATGGAAGCAAATGATGTCGTTAATCGTAATAGCGGTTTTGGTTTCATATTCGGAAAGTAGAGCTTTCATGCGTGGAGCAACCTCTTTCGGCTTTGCAGTTTCACGACCGCCAACCATATTGGCTCTTTTCTTGTAATCTCCAACGGCAAACCATGCAAACGAAGAATCTTTTGTGCTTTGCTTCAAAATGCGGTGCAGTTCCCTGATGATATCCTCGGTAAGCGGTTCTTCCGCCATATCAATACAATAGTCAATGGCCCGAAAATGATTGACGGTTTCGATAATGTCATCAACAGGGATGCCTTCTGCGACATCTATTGTATTTGTTTCAAAAATCAGCCTGGTCTGATCTTCACTGAGTTTACTGCCCTCTATGTGATTGGAATTATAAGTCATCCGTACTTGAAGTTCATGATACAGACCTCCGGACATGCGGATGTTTTTCTCATCTCTAAGTGTCTGAAGCAAAATGTTATCCGAAATGGTCTGGCATAGTTCATCTGTGGAACAAGCGAAAAAAGCAGCCATTTTTTCAAGAACATAATGGGCGATTTTCTCTCCTCGACTGATTTTTGCCACGGTACGGGAGGAAATTCCAAGCTCTTTAGTCAGTGCAGTTTTCGTCAACCCCTTTTCATTCAGTTTTTGCAACAGACCGGAATATGAAATCATAGCATTCTCCTTCCTTTACTTATTATACCGCAAAAAGCCAAAAAGTAAAGGCTTTTTTGGGGAAAGTAAAGGGATCCTTTGACGCCTTAAAAGTCATAGGCAGAATTTCGGTACTCTGTCCTATTTCTTCCAACATTTTCGGCGCTTCCATACAAGACGGCAATCAGCGTCCCCACGGCGCATTGCAGCCCGTGGAACTCAACGGTTGTCCCGAACGCCGTACCCCGCATATCTCAGATGTGGGAAAAATAGTGCTCAACTCCTGACGCGGGCCGTGACAGTTCGGCATAATTCATTGCCACACCGCAAATGATCAGCCCTTTAAACACGGCGGTTACAGTTTCAGGATCCCTCTTAAGCAGCCTCGGCGCAAGCTCAACGCAGTGTCTGAGGGGAATCGCAGACCAGTCCCTCACCCTGTATGATAACCTGGTTCAGGCCCGGACAAATGCACACTGGAAGGCTTCTTGCCCCTTCCCAGTATGAGCGGTACGTATTGTACTTTTCTCCCGACTTTTTTAATATGAAAGACCGAATCACGCCCCTGACAGAATTCATGCTTCATTCTGCCGGTACCTATATGATATTATCCGAGGAAAAATTTGGCGAGGTCCTTGATATTTTAAAAAAAGCAGACGAAATTGCCAAAACAGATAAGCCTTATGGGGAATTAGTGTTGAAATCTCTCCTGATAGAGTTTTTTACTTCCTCGATTCCCAGAAAACGCAGATTCAGGAAGGAAAAATTCTCACCGAAGACATAGGCCAGATCAAGCGCTATATTGACATGAACTATGCCTCCATCTATTCTATCTCTGATATTGCAGAACACTTATTTTACAGCAGGGAACATCTTTCCCGCAAATTTATGCAATCCTTCAATATCTCCATCGCTCATTATCTTTCCAAACGAAGGGTCACGGAAAGCCTTACCCTGCTGGAAAGTATGAGCGTGGCAGACACGGCCTACGCGGTAGGCTTCCACAGCCAGTCTTCTTTTATCAGCGCATTTAAGAAAAACATGCAGTGCCTGCCATCTGAGTACAAGGCAAAACGGAAACAGGAAACGGAATCCGGTCGTTAGCGGGGAAGCAAGACCATTAAGCCCTTTTAATTGGCCTGTCCATATTACATCTTCATGAATGCCTCCATCCATGCATCCTCGTCAAAGAAAACATCACTCGGTAAACAGACATCATGTTTTTTCACAAAGCTATTGATGAACTCACTTGAGGGTTCTTTATTTTTAGAATACTCTTTTTCCAAATCCGATTTTATCTGTTCCCGTTTTTCATATGCGTTTTCTTTATCTGCATATACAATTCCATACATAATTCCAAATGAAAGATAAATTTCATATGGATCATCCACAGAAGAGAAAAGACTAACCTCCACTATTTCATCCAGCACTTCACAAATTTCAAGATAAGTATTTTTATAATGTCTTTGTGATTCGGAAAAAGTATCTGTTACATTTACCCATTGATTCATTTTAATCCTCCTGTTATCTAAAGTCATCTTCGGAAAATACACGCCTGTTTTTACATCAATTACATCTATTATTAGGGCTTGCTGATTTTCTCTTGCCAAAAAGTTGCCATTCAAATGCCTTAATCATCAAAATTTACCTCATGTATCGTACCACCTGTCGCTTCCATTTGCGCTACAGATTCCCTAAGTCTGGTCATATTCTCCTGCGAATAAAACGGATCAACAGATACTTCA
>JAAWLQ010000017.1 GCA_022797995.1 Lachnospiraceae bacterium | reverse complement strand
TCTACATATTCTTCCTCTACAGACAGTTGTTTTTTCTTTCCTGAGCCTTCTTCCTTTCTTTGAGCTATGATATCCGCACTATAATTGAAAATAAAGTTTAATTCCTTGCATAATGAGCTCTTTGCCCCATATCTAATTTGAATTACGGTTCGCTCAGAATACTTTTCACTATAATTAACCCATGTAATTAGAGCTGTATATTCATGAGCATTAAGCCTTATTATAATATTTTGTTTATCACCTTTATTTAAGTCTAACTCTAATTCTTCAAGTAGCTTCTTATGACTTTCTATCGGAATCGTCATCCCGGCATTCAATAATGATTGATCTATCGTTTTTTTAAATATAAAATTTCCCATGAAACAATCCTTCTTTATTGTATTTTAAGCGCTTTCTCTTAAACTATAGCTTTCCTTGCCTGATGTGTCTTATACATTCTTATCTATTGGCAATAACTTATGTCCCCCTCTCCATCACCACCACAATATAATCCCCATTATCCGTCTCCACCCCTGTCCTCACAAATCCATTCTTCCTCCAAAAAGCCTCACTCTGCGGATTCCCCTTTGCAAATCCCAGTCGGATAAACCGATATCTCCTGCTGCCCAGAAAAGCAAAACATTCTTCTACAATAGCAGATCCGATTCCCTGTCCCTGGCTTCCCTTATCCATCATAAACAATCCTATGAACGCAGTCTCCTCATTGGGATAACCCAGAATCAGATCCATCACTGCCACCAGCTTCTCTCCATCAAAGTAGCCGACATAATATTTATCGTCACAGGTCATCCCAGGCGGCAGTGCCTTCATGTCATCCAGGATACTTTCTCTGGTCACATTCGGCGGACAATATTGATAAAACATGGGATTCCCCACAGCAAGTGCGTATATTTTGTCTATATCTGCCGTTGTCAGCCTTCGGGCATTATACTGCTTTGATAATTTCTGTATTTCTTCCTGCCCCATTCCTTTTCCCATAATCTACCATTTCCCTATATTGATTCAAGCTTCGTTTTCTTCGAGCTTTTACTTTTGTTCACCAGTACATCTTTCCTGAACCATCTTCTCCATGACCTCATACACAAGAACAACATCATTTTCCACAGAGAATCTGTCGTGTTTCATGGTAGTATACCCCAGTTTTTCATACAGCTCTACAGCCGGCAGGGAAGCCTCCAGATATGCTTTTTCATATTTCTTCATGATTTCCGTTTCAATGCTTTTCATAATGAATGTTCCATAACCATTTTTCTGGTATTCAGGCAGAACATATACCCTTGTAATATGATTTTCTATAAAGCTCCCCGTCCCTACAACCTTGTTATCCACTTTTAAGACGCTTACATGTCCATTACTGATATCCTGCATGATTGCTTCCCTGTTGTGAAGTTCACAGAAAAAATTTACCACCTCTGCCGGATAATATTTCGGATATATGGCTTTTATTGTTTGCTGTACCACATTATATATATCCTGCAAATCCTTCTCCTCTGCCAATTTATATACCATATTTGTTACCTCAGATTCCTAAATATAAGCCTTCATCAAGTACTCTTCTACAGTATGATTCATCTAACAATTGTTTTTTACAAAAAGCCTTGAAATGACTTCCTATAATCATTTCAAGGCTTACACTTACCACTTACCCTTTACCGTGAATCCACCCCTATCATCAAATTAAATTCCTTAAAAATTTTTTGATTCTACCTGCCTGATATCTCATTTTAACTACGATGTACTTTATGTCTCGGATCCAAACGTATTATTTTATAGTATCCAGCCTCAATAACAACATGTATTCTGAATACTTCCGTAACTTCATAATGATATACCTGCATTCCTTTAAAAGTATCATCCGTATCAGGTTTTCGGGAAAATGCCTTGTCAACCTGCGTTACTGTCATTTGTGATACTTTGTTTAAAAATGCCTGAAATTGTCTTACATTTTCCGGAGTCAGTTCCTTGAATGTATATCCGTTCTCCAAAGGATACTTGAAACACAATTCAAATGGTACTTCTCGATTTTGTTTTTGTGTTAATTTTGCCATTTATTAATCGCCGCAATATATAGATTTGTAATAGGCCGCCATCGTACTAGGAGAAATCACAACTGTACATTTTTCATCCGGCCCGTATCCCCTTCTCGCTTCCATCCATGGTAACTCACGATGTGTCAAGGCCTCTAAAGCATTTCCTGTGCTTTCGCCATAAGTATCCCATACATCTTCCAATAGTTGCACATCTTCATCATCAAAATGCGCTCTACATTTCCCTCTTAAACAAATGGTGTCATATCCAAACGACTTAAAGCGATCCCACAGAGCCGGCGAAACCGGACCATGTACCCATGCCTGATAATCTGTGTCTTCTAAACGATATCCCTTCAGCGCATAAGCCCACGCCTGAGCATAATAACATAACTTCTGAAGTTTCTTATGGGTCATATCCCCTTTCATTAAAAACCAATTTGCAACATCAAAAACAGAATATTTCCCTTTTTCCTTTATTTCAATATTGCCGACTTCTTCAGAATCTATAAAAACATATCTCTCGGTATCGGTTGGAATCGCTGATGTCATATAAGAATGATAGGCATCATATGATGCCGTGGAAATTGCATTATGTCTGATATTCCGGACTACACTCATATACTACTCCTTCTTCCTCATTATACATCACTACCTGGCTTCCGTCAGAAGAATGGTCATGTCTCCATCCCTCATAATTTATTCTGTTTTGTATTGCTGTCTGCCCATCAGGCATTTCTCCTTTTATTACAACACCTTCTGTTGAAAAGTAATCCGCACCACCGACTATGCTTTCCAGAATGCATCTACGAACGGCATAAGCACCATTTACGTCAATCATCCGAAAAGGTTTACTGAACAGCAACTCCTCATTAATATCATCATATATTTTTTTAATCAAGATATACTGAGCAGCTGACGGTTTAACAATATTGAGTCCCAGCTCGTTCTTAGCTTCACGTCTGTTTATAGTATAGTCATGACTTCCGGATTCGCTACATAGAAATTCTATTATCTTTTTGATTTTATCCGGCTCTGTAACCTGATTTTGAAGCAATTTTTCTGCCATCATCTGAATTTGGGCCTTGGAACGGTATACCTCGCCCAAAACAAGCGGATGAACAAAATCGGTAAGTTTTTCAAAAATACTTGCCAAGGATGATTCGTCTTTAATTTCTAATTCATTCTTAGCAAACTCCAGATACCCCTTTACAGCCTCAACACTTACCGGAAAAATCCCTCCATCCGGCATTCTGGGATTTAATGCAGTATGCAAACTGGGATCAATAGGTCCCAATGTTGCCTGTTTTGTCATTATAATTTCATTTGCGCCTAAACTAATTATTGTACCCGAACTATGTGCCTTGTGTGGTACAATTACCTGAAGACAATCACCATACATTCTAAGCAAATTTACAATATTTCTTGCCGCTGAAGTATCCCCGCCTCGAGTATATAGAAATAAAGAAATCTTCTTACATGGCCCAATTTTATCCAGATGATCTATAAAGTAATCAATAACATCCGAAGAAATCTGAGCACTCATATTGGGTCTGTCGCTGGTTACATAAACAAGGATTTTGCTGTCAAACTCTTTCTCAAGTTCTTTATAAAGTTCAACCCTGTCTCTATACATCCAACAACATCTCCCCTCTGATTATAACTACTGCAATTACTTTCGATCCTAGAATCCTCTCTTGGATTCCATGATATCCTTTCGATCCTAGAATCTTGTTTTTAGATTCTAGGATATAGTTTACTACATCTCTTTAGAATATGCCACTTCTTTTTCTTTGCAATCTCTAAATTTCTTAATCTTCAAACAGCTTCCTATTTTTATTTGTATTTCTGACAGAAATCATTTCGTATCCCCACCCTCCAAAAGCCGGAACACCATCCGCACCGGATTATGGTCGGAGTACGCAAAGTCCAGATCCACAGTCTCATATTCCAGCACTTCCACATTGTCAGAATAAATAAAAGCATCCAAAACCCATCGGTCATTGGTTCCGTCATAAGGCCGGCCCGCATCCCGGCAAGTGGCCGCCATATCAAACTGCCCCGCTTCTGCCAAAGCTCTGGCGCCCACTGTAAATCCTTCCGGAACGGAGGTGAAGTCAAAAGGCTTCGCCCAGCTCTCCACCGCCTGTACCTGATTCCCATACCGCTCCCCGGAGTCACCTGTCATATCATGGTTGAAATCGCCGCCAACTATCACATAATTTCCCCTCTGATACTCTGCCACCATATCCGCATACAGCATTTCCCTCTGGGCCTGCTGAATACTCGCATCCACACCATAGGCGGACAGATGCACATTGAAAAGTACCAGATCCCTGCCATTCTCACAGGCTATCCTGCTGATGGAATAGCAACGGTCCAGATCCAGGAATTTGCTGAAGCTGTCCGATATGGGAAGGCTTCTCCTCTCCGCGGCCGTAATTTCATATAAGGATAGGGTAACCATCCCCGCCTCAGTCTTTCCATGGGGCTGATACAGAGGCCAGAATAAGAAAACAGAGTCATAATTCTGAGCAAACACGGTCTCAAAGGATGAAAAATTCTGCTTTACCAACTCATATTCATCCACATGATAACTTCTCGTTCCATCCGTGTCCACTTCCTGCAAAAACAGAAAATCCGGCTCATATCCTGCAATCGCTTCCGACATGCCGCATACGTTTTCCTCCACCCGTTCCCTGCTCTTAGCCCAGGACATGGTACCCCCGTCCATGAAAAAGTCGAACTCCTGATCATATGCGCCAAAACCAATGTTAGCTGTAATGATGCAGAATTCCCGGTCGGGATCTAACTCTACTCTCTGTTTCACAGCCTGTGCCTGCGTATCCTGAGCAGCGTCTGATGCCAACACCAGATGATCCTCAATGCGGGTATAAGACAGTACCACATAAAGTACATAAACTGCCACTATCAATATTAGGATCCCCAAAATACATCCTATGATTTTTATTATTTTCTTTCCCATCTATCTATCTCACCTCTTGTATATTAATCCCAATTTACTGAAACAAATTGCTCACAAACGCTCCCCCTTTTGCTTGTACCACCGCTTGTAATGCATCGACCCAATTCCAGTTCGCCGGTGCAAACATTCCTTCTGCTACCATCCCTCTTAATTAAGTTATGCGGTGGCACTCTTACTTCTTTTTTCGGGAATCCCGCATTCCATATCCCCACATCTCTTCCCGAAAAGCACTTCGCCGGGAATATAATTCCATATATTTCACCATTGTTTCCTGCTTTCTATTCTGCCGGCCTGCAGATTCCCGGGCTTCGCCCAGCGCGGCAATATATGCGGCGCACTCCCCGTAATACTTGCGATGATTCCCTTCCATGATGCCTTTCACACGCTTTGTGATAAGCTCCTCAACCCACTGGAAAAGTTCTTCCCTCTCCTCACCGGAAAGCGAAACCGTTCTTTTCCAGCAATTCCAGCATTCCCGGAACCAGTCCTCATTACTTTGCCCGATAACTCTCAGCGTACCTTTTTCATATTCCGCTTTCTCAAAGCCGGCTGTCGCTGTCAGCTGCCTGATCATTTCTCTATTTCCCTGTTGCAAATCTGTGCCTTCTGTCAGCAATAACAGAAACGCCGCCAGACCACATTTCATAAAAGAACTGCTCCATCCCAGCGAACCTTTGACATTCATGGCATTTTCCCGGACATAAGAAAAATCTCCTTCCAGAAACGCTAACAGATATGCAGTTCCAGGGCTTACCTGATTTTGTTTTTTGTTTGTGGCAGAGGAGAAATATCCCTTCTCTTCTGCTTTGGGACGCGTCTGCCGGCAAATGCGATTTACCTTCTCCTTCACTTTGGAAAAGTCCTTACACTCCATCAACAACCTGAAATAGTTTACCACCTTCGTATCCGAACGGAAAGCTTCCAGCCAGCACGCTTCCGCCTCCTCCCATCTGCCCAGCTCCAGAGCAGTCCGGCTGGTCAAAAGGGCAATCCGACTGCGGACAAGGTACTTTTTGCCAATAGCATCCAGAGCTTCTTTTCCTACTGCCAGCAATGAGGCAGCCTCTTCTTTCCCCTGATTGTTTTGTAAATATTGTTCATAAAGCTCTGGGTGCTCCCCGCAGTATTTCCGTGCATTGGCAAGCAGCTGCTCACCGCTTCCTGTCATTTCCAGCGCTTCCTGCAGCAGCCTTTCCGCATTGACCGTAGTCATCCTGCCCAGGTATTCTATCCACAGCGGCAGAAAGGCCTCTATATCCGGAAGCTCCCTGCCATTCTGCATGAGCATCTCTAATGTAATATCTCTTCTACCGGAATTTTCAATCACTCTATATAGTTCATCCGCTCTCTCCGAAAGCGCAGAGACACAATAAGCCGCATGGGCGCCATCCACCACCAGAGCTTTGTAGTCCACATTCCCCAGATTATAATGTTCCAAATCACTGATATTCATTGGTTCATCCGTATAATCCTGATAATCTCCGCCGACCATGATATCCAACCCTATTAAAATATCGGCGATTTCACAGGCTTCCTCATATCTTTCACAGTCTATACAGTGATGTACAAATTTGCAAGCCTCTTCGAGCACAGGCACTACACCTTCCGGATCACTGTATAGGAACTCTTCATCCGCACTGTTATACCAGTCGTCATACTCCTCGTTAAGACAGCCTTCCAGGGTCAGTTCCCAATTTTCTATGCGTTCTAATTGAGATTTCAGAGAGTTTTTCTTCTGCTCGAAATCTTCCCCTTCCTCTGGAATTTCATAGGGGCTTTCTTTTTTCCTGTCTTCTCCCTGCAGTCTCTCCAGAAAATTCTCCCTTTCCTTCTCCGGCAAAGTCCTGGCAATGTCATGCAGAAAGTCTGTCAGCGACTCCTTTGTCATCGTGGCTGTCGTTTTGTCTACAGATTTCAAAAATTGGGTAAGGTTCATCATTTGCGAGTTTCCTTCCTTGTTTTTGTGTCTTAATCTCTTATATCGAAATTCGGCAAATAGTTTTGAATCGTCTTCTTTATTCCAGCTTCTACACTTCGCAATATAATGCTTAAATCAATACGGTTTGAGGGTCATTTTAATAATTATCCCTATTTATTGTGAAGAATTGACAACTCCTGCAAAAATTCCTCTATAACCCGCTCCCGGTTCCTTGCCGTCTCAAAATAAGGCAGTCCATACCGCAGGCATTGCTCTTTCATAAGGATACTTTGTTCCACAATATAGACCGCACCCTCCCGGAGCTCTTCATCAGATTTATAAAAAGTGTAATCTTTTTCCGTATCATATTTCTTTTGAATTGCAAAACGCTCCTCCGGAGTCACATCCGAAGTAATAAAATAAAAAATTTCGCAGTTTGCCCCATGAATATATTTCATGTAATCTTCCGGCAAAAGCTGGTACATATCCAGTACCATACCAGGCTCGTACTCGTCATATTCGCCGCTGTCAAGCATGGCTCGGGCAAAGGGCGCCATCTTACGGCTGATTACATGAAGTGTATCCATAGATGACAGTCCGCTGTATGTATTGACTCCAGTCTCCGGGAAACATTTCTCAAATCCGGCTATGATACTATCCATACTGATGTGTTGATAGCCGTATTGTTTTGACAGTAGATGGGAAACTGTGCTTTTTCCTGCACGTGGTACTCCGGAAATGATGATGTTATTTTTCAATTTTTTGCCTCCAGATGATGACTTTTTATCCAACTACCGCATCCTCTAAATATTTTTTCAGCTTATGAAGCTTACCTTTTGTTATCATTTCCGAATAATGAAGGCCTTCATAGGTCGAATGCAATACCGGATATTTTCCCTTTGTTTTCAGTATCAAATGTTCTGTTATCATCCATTCAATAACTGCTTTGATTGTCTCATATGGCATATTCTGTAAAGCTCCAAACTCTGGCAGCTTATCCAGCTTATTTTCAACTATTTTCCTGCTGTCAATTCCTTTCAGAACCTCAGCAAGTACGGTTACTCCATAGTATCTTACCTTGCTTACATTCTGAAGTGCTTTGACCACTGTAAATAGCAAATGATTCAATTCATAATTACCATACATGACCGGCCGTATGTCTTCTGCTAAATTGATTTCTATGAAATCATCTTTCAGTGCCCTGTCCGCAGTGGATTGCTTCCCTGGCAATGCAACCGTTACCTGTTTTTTAGCTTCCTGTTTTTTGGTTTCCTGTTTCTTTGGTTCCTGCTGCCCTTCAACAGGTTTCTCCGCATACATATTTTCCGGTTTTTCTATCTCATACCCCATCTGGTCATAAAATGTTTTTTTATTAATCGCCTTATTGCATCCGGTCCCATCAGCCTTGTAATTCGTGCATCCCAGGAAAAATCCAGAATCCCTTCTCTGCTTCACCACCAGGTATCCGTCCCTGCATTTATCACACTTCTGAATAGACATCTTGCCCCCGCGTAAATCATTGGTCATAAAACTGCAGACCTCAGGTTCATTCGTACAGATATAAAGCCGCAGCCCATATGCCTTTTTATACTTCAACTGCATCGGATATCCGCAAATTGGACAGGCTTTCTTAGATCTGCCGACGGGTTCCTCTTCGTTCCAGTCTCCATGTAATACAACGTTTTTATAGTCCCGCTTTAATTCAAGGAGGAATTCCGACGGATTTTGCTCCGGCGCAATAAGAAACACTCTGTTTTTCGTTCTTGTCATAGCTACGTAAAACAATCTTCGTTCCTCTGCATAATCCATAGACCTGTCGCCCCTGATGACAAACGCAAGCACAGGATCGTCCTCTATTTTGGAAGGAAATCCATATGTTTCATTTTTCCCATTTACAATAATGACATCATCGTATCCAAGTCCCTTCGAGGAATGGGCGGTCATGAAGGTAATGTCCAGGTTTGGATAATTCACGCTTTTAATTTTACTCCCACGATTTATGTATTCAAACAGGCCGGAGCGCTCCAGCTGATCCCCATCAAAGCCAAACCTGCCTAACAAAAGAATCGGCCCAGGCTCCTTATTTTCCTTCTTCTTATATTCCAAAAGCTGTCCGATTGCGGTTTCCACGGCCGACGCTAAAGCATAGTTTGCACCGCTTCTGCGATTGCCATCCCTTCCCTTAGAGGTACTGTCATAGGTATAAATAAGGACCGGGTCCTCTATTCGCTTCGGAGAAATCAGCTGCTCTGAATTCCGCTGTATGAAATTCCCTGCAATATCAATCACATCCTGAGAATTCCGATATGTCTTCACAATCTTGAGCATTTTGGCATATCCCATTTTCTCAGCGAATTTAGTGAATAATGTAATGTCTGAGCCGCTAAATGCATATATGGATTGCCAGTCATCTCCAACCGCAATGATTTTGGCGTCTGTTACCTCTGATAAAGCTTTCGTAAGGTCGAACCTCTGTCTCGATATATCCTGATACTCGTCCACAATGATATACCTGAAATCCAGCTTCTGCTTCATTTCCTTTACTTCTGTGAGAATTCTGGCAGACTCATTGATCATATCCTCGAAGTCCACCGCTTTGTTCTCCTTAAGCCATCTCTCGTATTCCAGATAGCAGTCATTACAAATATCCAAAAACAGCCTGGTTCTGACATTCTGGGTAGAATGATACATACGGTTAAACTCATCCTCCGTATACCCATTCACTTTAAAATTAGAAATAAACCGGCATATGAGATTAATCAGCTTGCGCATATACCGGTTCTCTTCCCCCGCCACAAGCATCTCCATGACTTCCTTGTTGGAACGGGGCTTTAACTCGAAACCTTTCTCCTCCAGTTCATCCCTCAGATGCGTCAACAATGATTTCCTGTCATTGTACGAAGAAAATGTGTATATCAATAAGGTTCCATGCTGCTTATGCAGGAGGACCTTGTTATTTACTGCCTGCTTGTATCTGTCCAATTCTTCCTGGCTGTATCTGTCGTTCTTTCCGCTTTCTGATATGCCAAAGTGTTCAATGTATGCACTCCTGCCATCCTGATGGATGATAAAGTCCGGTGTATATGGTTTTCTGGCATATGAAATATTGTACGGGTATACTGGTTCATAATCATAGTCTATGTTATTCAGATACAGGAAATTAGCGATTTCAACCTCCTGATGCGACCTCAGCACTTCGTTCTGGATTGTTACCGACTTCTTCGTTCTGGCGTCTATTACTTTACATTTAAAATCCTCCAGATCGCTTCTCATGGTAGAAAAATTTGCTTTTGCAATATTATTGAAAAATCTGTTGAAATCGTCCCCTTCATATGGCGCATCAAAATAGGACGCAAAAAACATAATCAGCTTATTGACCACACTCTCATTCTGCATAACGGAGCCGCGAAAATAATCTCTGATGACAAAATATAGCCTCGAATTATCTACAATATTCAGTTTCTCGTCCGGAGCATTCACATGGATTACGGCATTTCCTGTCGAGTGAAATGTTGCAATCGGACATTCGATTCCCAGCGCTCCCCTTATCTTTTCCTTTAATTCATTTACTGCTTTATTCGTGTAAGAAACCACCAATATCTGTGAAGGTTTTACTCCCTGCTTATCCACAAGGTACTTGACTTTAGCCGCTACGGTTGTCGTCTTTCCGGCGCCTGCTCCCGCAATGACCAGGCAGTAATCTTCATCCGTTAAAACTGCTCTTCTCTGATCTTCATCCAGTGAAACGGCAGGATCAACTGCTTTCAGAATGTTATCAAGATATTCTTTTTCCTCAGTCATGGCATTTGTTATAAATTCTTCATTGTGCAGGTCTGTCAATTTTTCTATATCAATAAATGCTTCTGTAGTACTCTGTACTTCCGACATAGAAAGTCCGTTGATCTGGCAAAAAACATCTAACATACCGCTGCTTTGCAGAACAGAGAAAAAATCAATAACTGGCTTATATTCCTTGATTTTCTCAAAATAATCGCTTTTGGCAATATACTTCTTTGCACCCATCAGGGAATCTATGTAATTCTTTAAATCAAGCAGCTTTATGACATTTTCATTCCTGGAAGCTGCCTGTTCAGACGCTGCGGGTATCTTTTCCGTATTCGTCTGTGCCTTTTTATGGCCAAATATTCTGTCAAAGAATCCCATGATTCCTGTTTCCTTTCGCATCTTAAGAGTGCCTTTAGTGCATTGTCTGTGGCAGTTATTTTCTCTGGTTTTTATATCCTGCTCGTCATCCTAACGGCTATCCCTATACCTCCTGCGATAATACTCCACAGTTCGATATTCTATAATATCCTTCATCTGCTCCCGCAGCACCGGATTGTCAACCACCGCCTCCAAATCCTGCCTGATTCCTATGGCATATCCTGGTACGTCAATAAAGAAGCCCTTCCCCGAAGCCTTCAGATACCGTATGGGCATAGTCTTTGCCTTGGACAAATGCTGCCTGTCCGTAATCTTTAGGAACTCCTCATATGTCATACCCTCTCCCAGATCCTTCCAGTTCGTCCCATCGGAGAAGAACTTTTTCCAGGCCTCCAGCACTTCCTCATCCGTCACCGCCATGCGGATATCTCCGTTATTATAGAAGCTGTCCAAAACCGGCATTTTATAAACCTTCTGCATATCTGTTGTCTCCAGCAGATTCAGAAATTCCCTCCCGATTCCGTCATATATAACCTCTTCTTCCGCAGACAGCTCCCCCAATTCATGAAGATACTCCAGATATCTGCGGAACGGGTTTTCCTTCGCATTCCGGACGCACAGCTGATAGATCTCGTCCTCCATACGATTGAACAACTCCATTCTGGTAGGCGTTCTGCCACCCAGTAATTCTTTTACCCTGAAATATTCCTTTCTGATAATCTCACGGATCGTCAGGCCTTTTTTCTCCATTTCTCTGAACAGGTCGATCAGGCGCATCTCAAAATCTACAATGCAATCGTCCGGATATTCTATTTCATTTATCTGATTCTCACTATTCTCTGTATAAACTGTTTCCCCGCCAAGAAATTGTGGAATCTTGCCTGCCTTCTCATAATTTCCGATAAAGTCAAGCACATTTAGATATTCCTTCCCCTTGCTTTTGCGCAGTCCCCGACCCAACTGTTGCAGAAACACAATCGGAGACTCCGTGGGCCGAAGAAACATCACCATGTCAACCCCCGGCAGATCCACACCTTCATTAAACATGTCTATGGAAAAAATAATCCTGATTTCCCCATTCCGCAGGCGGTCAAGGGCCACATCCCGCTCCTCTGAAAAATCTCCGTCCGAATTACTGTACACCGCAACCGACGGTATCCCTCTTTTGCAGAACTCCTTTGCCATTGCCTCCGCATGAAGTCTGGAACAGCAAAAGCCGAACGCCCTTTTTGAGCGGTATTTCATGTAATGCTTATATATCAAATCATATCGTCTGACGTTATCGATATAAACCGTATTCAAATCTCCTTCCGCATAATGTCCGCGCACCGGATGCATAAGAGAATAATCCGTCTCATCATATATTCCATAATAATGAAAGGGAACCAGCATCCCCTTATTGATGGCATCCTTTAAGGAAATTTCATAGGGCACATTGTAATCGCAGATTTCGTAAATATTCCTGTTGTCCATCCTCTCCGGCGTGGCTGTCAGGCCCAGCAGAAACTTCGGACGGAAATAATTGATTATCTGACGATATTGTTCGTTCACGGCATGATGAAACTCATCAATTACCACATAGTCAAAATAATCCTGCAGGAAATAGGTCTCCTGAAGATATTCCTCTTTCCCCAGAGTCGCTACTGACGCAAATATGACACTCTTGTCAGTTTCCTTATATTTCCCATAAAAGAACCCATAATCATCCGTATTCCTGACATTCCGGAATGCCACTGACGCCTGCTTCAAAATCTCTTCCCGGTGGGCCACGAACAGGACATGCTCATACTTTGCCGAATCGAATGCCGCAAGATAAGTCTTTCCTATTCCTGTGGCCGCCTGCACCAGACCCTTTACAGCTCCTTCACTCCTGCTGTCCTCCAGTGCATACAATGCCTCTATCTGGGCCCCTCTCGGCTGAAACAGCGTCTCCACCTTCATATCTGAATTGTCTTCCAGATCGTCATATTTCTCCAAATCCTTCGCCACTGCCGGTTTGTGCCAGCCTTTGGAATAACGCTTTAACTCGGCATCGTCGATAATGATAGAATGCTTCTCAAATAAATCGATAAAAGTAGAATAAAACAGATGAAAATTTTTCTTATCCTTATGGCTGTTGAATCTGTAATTCCACTCTATACCGGAAGTCAGTGCGCTTCTGGATATATTTGAAGAGCCTATGTAGATTTCACTCCAGTTTTCATAGTGAAAAATATATGCCTTTGGATGAAAAGAGCGCTCTTTATGATTGTAAAAGCGTAAATCGATTTGATCCCCCAATTCCTTCTTTATCAGATACAATGCTGACGGCTGCGTAATTCCGAGATAATTTCCGGTCAACAGACGAATAACCGCTCCCCGTTCCAACGCTGCCTTCAAGTCCCCCAGAATCAGGCGTACCCCTGACTCCATCAGAAATGATACTATGATATCTATCCTTTTTGCCAGCCGAATGCTCATCTTCAGCTGATAGTACAGAAAACGGTTGCAATTCCTGTCACCGGTCATGACATCCGTTGTTTCTATTTTAAGCACTTCACCGTTTACTTCTTCCGCAATATGATATTCAGCCATTTTTCATCGCCTCTTCCCGGTCTGACATCGGAGGACACCCACTGCTCCTCAATTTCCAGCCCCTTGATATTCTGCAGGAAGTCGGAAAATTTACCTTCCGTCATATCTGTAAAATATCTTCCATTGCGCTCCCCTTCGTAGGTTCCGTATTTGAAGGAAGTATAAAGAATACCATGCTCTTTCAAAGCCGCTGTCATACGCTGGAAAATCTCTTCCAGCTCCGGTAACGGCAGATGAAGAATGGAGGAGCACGCCCAGATTCCATCGTATCTTTCAGATTCGTTTAATTCCTGAAATAACATATGCTTTACCGGAATCCCTGTGTATCGGCTTGCAGCTTTGCATAATTCAATGGAACCGTCTATTGCCGTTACCTGGTATCCCTGTTCCAGAAAATACTTCGTGTCGCGTCCGGAGCCACAGCCAAAGTCAAGGATAGAGGCACCTTTTTTCAATTTTGATAAAAAGCGATTCTGTGTCGTGGAAAAATTAACCTCAACTGTATTGTTTATAAAGTTGTCGGCATTTCCATCATAGTAAATAATTGTTTTCTCTATACATTCTTTCCCTGTTTCACTGTGATTCAACTTTTCTTCGCCTTTCTGCTAAATATGTTTCATCCAATCTCTTATAATGACCACTAAATAGGAAAAATCGCCGGATGTAGCCTTATGGTCAAATATTGTGTCTTGGAACTCCTTCAATAAAATTTATCTCATTTTAACATAAATCTCCACCGCTTACCAGAGAAAGCGGGAAATGAAGTTATAAAAAGCTGAATTTAAATACTATTTATCCAAAAATACGCAAAAAAAGAAAGGATACCAAACTCCCTACCCTTCCTCTCTTTTATCCGGCACAAATTCTGCAATATCATCAAGAGTTACGCCTTCCCCCAATATATTCAGAATCATATCCAGCGTATGTGTTGTCACGGATTGGTTCTCTTTCAGCCGCTGAATTTGCGCTCTGCTTATACCATAATAGGTATAAAGCTGATATTGACTTATCCCATGCTCTTTTAAAGTTTTGAACATTTTGTCGAATTTTATCATAATTTGCGATATTTTCCTTATCATATCTCTTGCTTATTTACAAGTATGCCCCTATAATGGAGATGAAAATAGTTTCCAATAATGGAGATTAAACTAAGAGATTCTCAAGAAGGGAATTTATTCAAATGAAAGGATGAAAAAGTCAAACGATGAATATCAGTAGTAAAAAGGACAGATTGCTAGAAAGGCTTGTGTCACAGAGAATGTCGGAGAAAATAGACATAGTCCTGCGCAAAGACAAATTTTATCGAAACGCCGTAAAACGACAGGAGGCAGCATTTAATGACATGAAAAGATTAAAGCTCAGTAAAAAACAGAAAATGATTATTGACAGGGCGATTTCTGCCAATAATCATTGTGGATCAATATATGGAATTGTCGCTTATAGATTAGGATTACAGGACGGAATAAAACTCCTGTCTGAAATAAACGAAATTATAAAATAAACGAACCAACCACAACCGACAAAACAAAATCAAAAATAATTTACCCACTCCGGCTGTCCCTCTCCTGCCGCCTTCTCCACATGGCTGATCCAGTCAGCTACCTGCTGTAGTCTTCTCTGTAGTTCTTCCAGACCAATCTCCCCCTCATCCGCCGCTTCCCACAGTTCCTCCATTCCGTACCTTACGGCATCCTCCGGAAAAAAGACACAGTCATGATGGAGGTTTTCAAACAAAGCTCCCTCGCCGTTTTTCTCACACTTTCCTCTGATTGCAATATGAGAGCAGTCCCAGCCATCTATAGTACGTTTTATCCTGTATCGGTCCGTATGCCCCCACCTTCTGGTATACACTTCGAACGTTAACTCCTTTTCCAGCGTCTCGTCACTCTCGATCTGCATCCTTTGGCCCTTTCCCCTGATTTCATCCAACAGAGCCTTCAAACTGTCATAATGATCATAAAATCCGGTTATATCCTGTTCCGGGCTGATTCCCCGGTTGTACAGCAGATATTTATAAAATATGGGCAAATGCCCCCAGTGTAATACCGGAAGTAGTTCTGCCACAGATTTTTCTATTTTGTGATAGCGGCTATAGGAAAAATTTCCATAGGTGCTGTTTTCATATTCATCATGAAAACTTCCAAATTCCGCCACAAATTTTGCATCTGCATCTTTCAGAAACTCCATCGCCGTTTTATTGGCACGAAGTATTTTATCAATATACTTTTTTTCCTTATCTGACAGCATATAGGTTTCCCCTGTCTGCTGAAAAAAGGCATCCGCATAATATGCCAGGTCCCTGACTTTAAAGCGAAATATCTGCCTCACTTCTGATTCCGAAAAAGTCCTATCGCTACCCCATTCCTTCTCCTTCAGGCCTCTGGCTATGGAAATCCGCAAATTCCTTTTTCTTACATTATTCCATTCCTTATTTTCATCATGCATAATCTTTCTCCTTATCTACATCGGTTGATTGGAAATATCTGGCATCCCCCATGGCACAGTGGATAATCAACACAATTCATACACCTGGAAATCGGAGCCTTCTGTCTGGTCGGGGCCATCAGTCGTTCTCGCATATCATTAAATACCATGCTGTTTTTCCAGATTTCCGTCAGACTCCTCTCTCTGATAAAGTCTCCCGCACTTTCATCCCCGGACAGAAAAGAACATGGATACATCAGTCCCTTTTCAGAGATGAATGCAGAAAAACGTCCTGCTTCACAATAATCAACACTTTCTTCCGCTATTAATTCCCTGTGTTTCACCAACCATGAAATCATACAGCTGTCAAATCCAATTTTACACTTTTCAAAAGTCACCGCTGTCTTCAAAAACAGATCCAGCTCGTCATCTTCTTTGAGACCTTCATAAATTCTGTTGCCCACAGGCTTATAATTCAAGAATATAATTGCATTTACATATTTCCACTGTATTTCCTTCGATTGAAGTAATGCTGACGCCTTTGCAACCGAACCTTTATGAAGCAAAAAATGAATATTAGCCGATATTCCATACTCTCCGCATTTTTCAATTACTTTTCGTGCGTCATCATAGGGAGAATACCAGCTGACTGCTACCGCCCCTCCATACTTCTTTGTCGCCTGATAAATTTCTTCTGTCATCCCCTGCCCATTGGTTGTATAAGATGCCATAATATGATGCTCTCTGGCTGTCTTCAGAAATTTGCAGAACTCCGGATGCTGATTGGGATTTCCCCCTCCTAAAGCAATCTGCTGTACACCTGCTTTCTCCGCCTGTTCCATGATTTCCTCATATAGTGGAAATTCCATAAAATGCCCGTTTCTATTGGCCTTACGGTAACAGAATTCACACCCTTTTTCGCAATAATTGGTGATAGAGATATCCAGAAGCTCCGGTCCTTCTTCTCGCCAGAAAGGTTCCCTGTTGTCCTTTCCCCATCTGACTGCTATTCCCGTTTCATGATTAAACAGATAATAATAATTTTGTACCCTGTCCCGATGCAGACGAATCATCACCAGCCACCTATACTTCCGTTAAAATAAATATCATCTTCGCATATTACGAAACTCCGACAACAGAAATACACTTCTGCATTTCCGCCAGTTGAATGCAGCTCCCCATAATAGACCGTTCTGCCCTCTGCAATCAGTTTCTCCACTATTTCCACAGTCTCAGGGTCAAATCCTTCTTCTTCCAGGAATTCGGAAACTGTTATTCCACCCACGCCGCTGTCTTTCATGGCTCTGTGAATTTCCTTTTTCCTCTCATCAAGCGCTTCAAACAGGTCCTCAAAGATCCAATTTGCAGGTGATACTCCGTCCGCTCCTACAGCCGACATAAATGCTTCTTTTTCCCAATCTTTTTTGAGAGATATCACAAAAGAGGTCGAGGAACTGTTGGTGACAAATCCGTTTCTGATTTTCATATCAATGATCCTGCCTTTCTGTAAGCTGCAAATTTCTTTCCAGAAATTGATTGAACAATGGTACATTTTCATTTTCATATCCGATCAAATCTCTGATACTGTAGCTGTTGATACCATATCTCAATTCCCAAACAGTATCGCCTTCCTGCAATTCCATAGAGTCAATGCTATCATACTCCAGAGTCTCCTTTTGATACAGGAACTCACGAAAGGAATCATACTCTTCTATGTAATACTTTCGATAGCAGGATTTTAAATCAAACGCATTACAAAATAAATCAGAGAAAATTCTTTTTACCTGCCGGTCTGCAAAAGAACCTTTTCTCATTCCTGTATGATTTCTCACTGCCTCCAGTATACTATCCATTTCCAGGCCTTCCGGAGCAATCAGATAACATTTTCCCTCTATTCCCATAATTTTCATTTATCCATCCCTCATTCATCCCAAATGGCTGCCAGATGACTGTTAATCTGCTTATAATCATGCTTCTTAATCTTTTCGTTCAATGCCGCTCTCAGTCTATCCAGTTCCCCATATCCTCCAGACTTTTCGAATTCTCTGTTTTCTCTAAGAGTTCCTTTATCCTCCCCGCCTTCTTCGATAATCACATCAAAAATAACTTCCAGATTATGATAGATCAGTTGTGGCAGGCCCTCCCGCATCACGTATTCCTCCAGGATTCCCTCCACTGTTTCCGGCGCTTCCGCATATACGTCTGACCACATGGCTCCAATTTGGTATACATCGATTTCCACCATATAAATTGACAGCCGCAGATAATCCACATTTCTCTTTATAAACACCCCATCTTCTTTATGTTCCTGAAAAGCTTCTGTCAGTTTATCGCAGGATATCACCGCTGCCCTCTCTCCGGTTTCTCTTCCCTGATAATCCTTTTGCGTCCTGTGGAACAGCTTCTGGGTAACAGAATCAAAAACTGCCAGATTTATTGCCAGTTGGTTCAGCATTTCAAACAACAAATCCGTATTTACAGTTCTGAAGTAGTTTCTGTCTCTGTGGGAAAGCAGGAAATTAGCAACGGGTGCCGCATACTCTCCGCCAGTTAACAATTCTTCTCTCCACATCCCAATGTCTTCCGGCCCGATATCCGCTTCCTCCAGTTCCCATACATTTTTCCAATACAACTGTTTATATTCTTTCTCTGCCTCCAGAACCGGCAGCAGTTCTTCTCCTTCCGTTCTGGCCAGAAAGAAAATATATCTCTCAATTCCTTCCAAAACACTCCAGTTTTCCTCGTGCATCCTTCTCCATAACGTAGAAAATGACTCCGTATCACTATTTTTCAGAATATATCTTGTAATACAGAAATCCCTGAATTCGTCAAATGTAAATCCCAAAACAATTTCTGTCTCTTTTAAAAGGCCTTTTTTAACCTGTGCCTCCTGCTTAAATATCACGTCCGCTTCCAACAGCCTGTCAAACATGGCAAGCTCTTCCTCGGATAGTCTGCTTCTCGGAATTTCCGAAAACTGTCTGCTGTCAATCATCAGCCGGCAGATATGATCGATTAATCTGTCGAAAATCGCCTCCTTGCCGGGCGAATGCTCCGGCACAGATTCCTTCTTTTTTATCTCATAATATTTCTGGAACAGGCTATATTTGTATACATGGAGCATCCGCACCTGCCGTTTTCCCTGATTCACTTCACAGAAAAAGCGTAACAGGAGCGTATCATGTGCCAGCATTGCATAGGTCCGATTCAGAAGAGAGCTTTCCATAATCTCTATATCGAAATATTTCAGATATCCCCAGAAAATCCGCTGCATAAATTTGTCCGACTGATATCTCATATCCATCCGGTAAAAGCTGCTGCCCAGAACTTTCGAATTCAGCTGTCCGAAACGCTCTTCCAGAAGCTCATTCCTGGTGGACAATATCACTTTTAGAAACGGCAGGTTTTGCACGTCCTTCAAAAAGTCGGATACATAACCGCCGAAATCATTCAACGCTGTATTCTCGTTTAACCCGTCAATAATAATAGTAACAGCTCTGTGTTCCCGTTTCCAGACCTGTGTCAGTGCCTGCCGCACATAATCCCAGGAGTACTTTTCATCCAGCGTCAGTTCCTTTTTAATCCGATTCATAAAGGATTCCCGGAAGTCATAGGCATTGTAAAAAAGGACTGGAAATCCCTTTTTTATCAGAAAATTACAGGTAAAATCACACAGGAAATTGGTCTTTCCCTGCCCGGCATCCTTTGTAATCAGAATGGTTTTATACTGAAAAAAGTTGATTTCCTCTCGGATCTCTTCCAAAGTATATTTCACTGCATAACTGTATCCATCTTCCATGAGATACTGTTTTTCTCTGGATAACCCTGCATATTCCGGATGTACTTCGGCCTTTTCAATCTTCCTGACTGCGGCGTCCAGACGTTTTACCAGTACCTCCAGAGTATCCCATATTGTGTGTTCAGATGCAAAGTCCACTATATCACTGAAATCCAGCTTTGGCTCTTTCCGGTTCTTGCCGGTTATCAATTTATTTACTGCATCCAGATTGATGCTTTCAACTTCTTCTACCGCCTTTTTCAGGAACAATGCTGGCTCTGTATAATATCGGAAATTTTCCTTATAATCACCTTCTTCCACAAAAATATCCGGAATATATTTTCTGCTTACTCTATTTTTGTCAATGGCTTTTTCCGTAAAACATCTTGCTCTCTCTTCAAATTCCTCTCTGTATTGAGAATGCCTGAAGAAGTCTGACGGCAGGAGTTCGCTGAATACTTTTACTGATGCCATTCCCACCCCAAGCAATCCTCGCTCTGTCAGATGCTGTACCTGCAGGATTCCTACAATCCGTTTCCCGCACATTACCGGCGCACCAGAAAGTCCCTGATAATTTTCCGCATACCCGTTTTCAATATTTTTTAATTTATAATCTAAATCCCCCTTCAGATCTTCCTGATATTCCCGGCATTCAACCGATATCAGCCCCGTACCTGATAATGTGTGGAAAACCTGCTTATCCGTAATAAAGCCCTCCGCTGACCATTTTGTACTCTCTGTCAGCAGTTCTTCCTCAGTGAGCCATATCTGATCCGCAAGTTCTTCCCCTTCCAGCTGTGTTTCCGGCTTCGATGGCAGAACTTCCTTGCTTTCCCTCTGCTCCGTCTCCGAGTACAATGCTTCCGGGTCCACTGTCAACAGTGCCGCAACATGATTACTCGCTTTAATGATCACATCCTTCTCTTTCCCATTCAGAATCACAACATGTCGGTCTCCCTGCAGAATATGAGCGGCCGTCAACACATATCCCGGCGAAAGAACGACACCACTTCCAAACTCTATCACCTCATTTTCCAGATATGATCTTACTCTGACCACAGGTATCTTCAATTTCTTCATCCTTCCCCCGTTACACAATCCAAAACGATTTCCCTCTTTTGAAACTCTGCCTTGAAATGATATTTTTCCTGCATGGCCAAAATAGCCGATTTCCTCTGAATATCATAGTTAAAGTATAATTCTTCAAAATCCCCCATCATGACCCGTGCCAGAAAATCATCTTCCGGATGTCGATGTCTTCCTCCATTAGTGGAAATCAATAATTTCCTGGACTTTGTACTTTCCATCCATGCCAGATTTGGTTTCGTAGAACCATGATGAGACACCTTGATCAGATCATATTTTGGTTCCAATTGTTCCTTCCATAATTCGCTCTCCGAATCCCCCATAAATAAAAGCTTCAGCCCCTTATATCGAATTACCACTACAATGGAGGCACAGTTGATTTCATTCATTTCCGCCAGATTGGAGGTTCCGAGCCACTTCTGTATATCCCCGGTTCCGGCCGATATCTGCCGCATTGTAAAGGTCCCTGGCGCATCCGCTCCCTGATAAAGCGTCATCAATTCCAGAAGTTCTCCAAATTCCTCTGTCCTCTTCCAGAGATAGTCCTTTCCAAAAGTCCGTATCAGCTCTCTGTCCAGTATTTTTTGAAACTTTTCAAGCTCTGTCATTCCCGGCGACAA
>JAAWLQ010000016.1 GCA_022797995.1 Lachnospiraceae bacterium | reverse complement strand
CTGATTCCCTATGAGATGGCGGAGGATGTATCCAGAACCAGGAGACTGCTTGAAGGAATCAGGCCGGGGCAGGATGTGGCCGTTTTCATCGGACCGGAGGGCGGCTTCGCAGAAGAGGAAATCGCGCTGGCACTTGAGAATGGGCTGGAACCGATTACGCTGGGGAAACGGATTCTGAGGACGGAGACCGCCGGGATGACGGTGCTTTCCTGGATGATGTATGTTCTTGAGATGAGGTAGTGGACGGCAATACACAGGCAGGGACGGGGACAGAATTCTCTGCATATGATAATACATGATTGTATCATTCGGCCAATTGTTCGGGAAAACAGAGAAGAGCCGGAAGATTACAGCTGATTTTGATAGAGGAGTGAAAACCATGGAAGTATATTTGGACAATTCCGCTACCACCAGGGTATTTCCGGAAGTGGCGGAATTGATGGTAAAGATCATGTGCGAGGATTATGGCAATCCTTCCAGTCTGCATCTGAAGGGGGTATGGGCGGAACAGTATCTCCGGCAGGCCAGGGAAAGCTTTGCCAGGCTGCTGAAGGTGAATGAGAAGGAGATTTTCTTTACTTCCGGCGGCACGGAATCAGATAATCTGGCGATTATTGGTTGTGCGCAGGCGAACCGGAGGCGGGGAAATCATCTGATAACCACAGCGATTGAACACCCGGCTGTCCTGAATACCATGCGCTATCTGGAATCCGTGGGCTACAGAGTGACTTATCTGCCGGTGGATGCCTATGGCAGAATTTCGCCGGAAGATCTGCAGCGGGCCATGACATCGGATACCATTCTGGTGTCAATTATGCATACCAACAATGAGATCGGGGCACTGGAACCCATTGCGGAGGCAGGAGCTCTGATTAAAAAAATGAATCCCAACACGCTCTTTCATGTGGATGGGGTACAGGGATTCGGGAAAGCGAAAATTTATCCGAAGAAAATGGGAATCGATCTGTTGTCAGCCAGCGGTCACAAGATTCACGGGCCGAAAGGGGTGGGTCTGCTGTATGTGGGAGAGAAAGTGAAGATTCAGCCCATTATCCACGGCGGAGGGCAGCAGATGAACCTTCGCTCCGGCACGGACAATGTACCGGGGATTGCCGGCTTTGCGAAGGCGGCAGAGCTTCTGTATGAACATTACGACGACGATATGGGGCGGCTGTATCAGTGCAAGCACTATTTTATGGACGGACTCAGGAAGCTGGAGGGTGTGAAGCTGAACGGACTGCTTCCGGACCGGCCGGACGGCGCAGGGACGGCTCCGCATATTGTCAGCGCATCCATCAGAGGGGTGCGGAGCGAGGTACTGCTCCATGCGCTGGAAGAGGAAGGAATTTATGTGTCGGCAGGCAGCGCCTGTGCGGCGCGGAAGCCCCAGCCTTCCGCCACCCTGAAGGCCATCGGCGTCGAGAAGCCGCTGCTGGAGTCCACTATAAGGTTCAGCTTTTCCGTTTATACCACGGCGGAAGATTTGGACTATACATTGCGGGTAATGTATGGTAAAATTCCTATGCTGAGAAAATACACCCGCAGATAGCGGCGGGAAGTCGGAATCCGGAAGAATGCCGGATTTTAACGGGAAAGGATGAACAATGTTTACCGCCTTTTTGATAAAATATGCCGAGATTGGCATTAAGGGAAAGAACCGACACCTGTTTGAAGATGCACTGATGCATCAGATTAAATTTGCGCTGAAAAAATGTGACGGAAAATTCCTGATTCATAAGTCTCAGGGCCGCATTTATGTGGATTGCCAGGGAGAATTTGACTATGACGAGACAGTGGAATGTCTCAAAAATGTATTTGGGATTTCCGGTATCTGCCCGGTGGTATATGTGGAAGACGAGGGATTCGAGAAACTGTGTGACACAGTTGTCAGATATGTTTCCGATGTCTATCCGGACAGGAATAAGACCTTTAAGGTGCATGCAAGACGGGCGAATAAGAACTATCCGAAGGAGTCCATGGAAATCAATGCGGATCTGGGGGAAGCGATTTTAAATGCCTTTCCGGAGATGTCTGTGGATGTTCATGAGCCGGACATATTGCTTTGTGTTGAGATCAGGGAGAAGATTTATCTGTATTCGGAGACCATTCCGGGCCCCGGGGGAATGCCGGTGGGCACAGGCGGCAAGGCCATGCTGCTTCTGTCCGGCGGCATCGATTCTCCGGTGGCCGGCTACATGATAGCGAAGCGGGGGGTGAAAATAGATGCGGTTTATTTTCATGCGCCTCCTTATACCAGTGAACGGGCGAAGCAGAAAGTGGTGGACCTGGCCAGAATTGTGTCGGCATATGCGGGTCCCGTATGGCTTCACGTAATCAATTTTACAGATATCCAGCTGTACATCCACGAGAAGTGTCCCCACGAGGAGCTTACCATTATCATGCGACGTTACATGATGAGGATTGCGGAGCACATTGCCAGGGAGACAGGCTGTCTGGGACTGATTACAGGTGAGAGCATCGGACAGGTTGCCTCTCAGACGCTGAACTCCCTCATTGCCACCAACGAGGTATGCGAACTGCCGGTTTACCGCCCGCTGATCGGATTTGACAAGCAGGAGATTGTGGAACAGGCTCAGAAAATCGGCACTTTTGAGACATCTATTCTTCCATATGAGGACTGCTGTACCATTTTTGTGGCGAAGCATCCCGTGACGAAGCCCAATGTCAACATCATCCGGCGTCATGAACATAATCTGGATGAGAAAATAGAAGAACTGGTGAAAATTACTCTGGAGACGAAGGAACTGATTATTGCGGAATAGGAATAAAAAGACATCGCGTACCGGCGATGTCTTTTCCCGTAAATTGCGGGGATTTACTGCACTATGTAGGGCTTCAGGAACTCCAGCACTTCGTCGGCGCCCTCTTCCGTATGAATGTTCAGATCAATCGGTTTGGACAGATCCAGACTGAAGATGCCCATAATGGATTTGGCATCCACGACATATCTGCCGGATACCAGATCGAAATCATAGTCGAATTTGGAAATGTCGTTAACGAAAGATTTTACTTTGTCGATAGAGTTTAAAAAAATCTGTACTGTCTTCATTGGGTTTACCTCCTTATAGATTACTCATACCTTCCGTCTACATATTAAAGGCTGGGCAGGCAAAAGTCAAGGCGAAAACAGTACAAAAATAGCGGGGAACAGAAATGAAAAATGTGGCATTGTATAACCTTGGCTGTAAGGTGAATTCTTATGAAACAGACGGAATGCGGCAAATGCTTGAGGAAAAAGGGTATCGGATTGTGCCATTTGACGGACCGGCGGATGTCTACATAGTAAATACCTGCACTGTCACCAACATCGCGGACAGAAAAAGCAGACAGATGCTTCACAGAGCCAGGCAGATGAACCCAGATGCCGTGGTGGTGGCGGTGGGCTGTTATGTGCAGACAGGGCGGGAGGCAGTGGAAAAGGACGAAAGCATTGATCTCGCCGTTGGCAACAACCGGAAGAAAGACATAGCAGAGATCCTGGAGACATATCTGGCGGAGAGACAGGACAAAACATTGCAGGGCAGGACGATCCCGGACATCGGCAGTACTCATGAATACGAGGAAATGCAGCTGAGACAGACCTCGGAACACACCAGAGCCTACATTAAGATTCAGGATGGCTGCAATCAGTTCTGCTCCTACTGTGCGATTCCCTATGCCAGAGGGAGGGTGCGAAGCCGTCGGATGGAGGATGTACTGCGGGAAGTGCGCGGCATGGCGGAGGCAGGTTACCGGGAAGTGGTGCTCACAGGCATTCATCTCAGCTCTTACGGGATCGACTTTAAAGGGGATGACTGCTATAACGGCAGCAGTTATCTGATGGACCTGACGGAGAAGCTTCATGAAGTTCAGGGGCTGGAGAGGATTCGCCTGGGCTCTCTGGAACCCAGGATTATCACCTGGGAAACGGCAGAGAGAATGGCGGCCATGCCGAAGCTGTGTCCGCATTTTCACCTGTCTCTTCAGAGCGGATGTGACGATACCCTAAAACGGATGAATAGACATTATACTGCGGGGGAATACTATGACAGTGTAAACATTCTGCGGAGCTGTTTTTCGGAACCGGCCATTACCACGGATGTGATCGTGGGTTTCCCGGGGGAGACGGAGGAAGAATTTCGACAGACAAGGGAATTCCTGGAGAAAGTGTGCTTCTATGAAATGCATGTATTCAAATATTCCCGGAGGGCGGGGACTGCGGCTGCCGCTATGCCCGGGCAGGTTCCGGAGCAGGTAAAGGCGACCCGGAGCAGGGAACTGCTGGAGCTGACCGCAAGACAGTCCGCACAGTTCCGCAGCCGATACATAGGGCGGGAAGCAGAGGTCCTTCTGGAAGAGAAGCGGGAGATAGACGGACGGATTTATCTCTGCGGACATACGAAGGACTATGTAAAGGCGGCCGTGGATATAACGGAGACCGCGACTTCCGATCTGCCGCCGGTCAATACCGTGGTGAATATACCTGTGAAAAAGTTTCTGACGGATGAGATCATGGTATAAAAGTGTATAAAAATGTAACCTTTGCCGCGATACTTGAATTTTCCAAATGAATGAGGTATATTGTAAAGTAGCATAATAATTGTCTGTTGCAGGCTGTGCAGTCAGTGGCGGCAGGCGCTTTTGGCAGCATGGAGGTCGGGTATGCAGGATTTGGGAAATACACAATACTTCAAGGTAGATTCGGAGCAGGTAACCGAGGCAAGGACGGTACTGGCTGCTGTGTATGAGGCATTGACGGAAAAGGGTTACAATCCGGTGAATCAGATTGTAGGGTACATTATGAGCGGCGATCCCACCTATATTACCAGCCACAGGAACGCAAGAAGCCTGATTATGAGAGTAGAGCGGGATGAACTGGTGGAGGAGCTGCTGGCAGAGTACATTCACGCCAACAAATGGGAATAATGGTTGGCAGAGGGGACAAAAGGAGGACTCTATGCGGATTATGGGTCTTGATTTCGGTTCCAGAACGGTGGGTGTGGCTGTCAGCGACAGCCTGCTTATAACGGCACAGGCACTGGAAATTATCCGCCGTAAGGAAGAGAATAAGCTGCGCAGAACGCTGGCGCGGATTGAAGAACTGATTGAGGAATATGAAGTAGAGGAAATTGTTCTGGGTCTTCCAAAGCATATGAATGCGTCAGAGGGAATTCGTGCGGAACTGACAAAAGAATTTAAGGAAAAACTGGAGCGGAGAACCGGCCTGCCTGTGGTTCTGTGGGATGAGCGTCTGACTACCGTCGCCGCGGACAGACTTATGATGGAGTCCGGTATCCGCAGAGAGAACCGTAAGGAATATGTGGACAAAATAGCGGCCGCCATGATTCTGCAGGGATATCTGGACAGCCGCAGCATGCGGGAGTCTCAGAGAGAGCCGGAGAATGAAGCGCAGGAACGGGGATAGTCCGGGAGGATTTTCTGTCCGCAATATTATTGACTGACGGGGCTGAGGCCATATCCGGGATATATGGAAGCCGGAGATAACCGGAAAACGGAGAAATCAGAGCATGAAGAAATCGGAAAAAATTACTTTCAGTCTCGAGGGGGAAGAAGAGCAGAGCTTTTACGTGCTGGAACAGACCAGAATCGGAGGGACAGACTATATTCTGGTGGCGGACTGCGAGGACGGAGACGGTGAGGCCATGATTCTGAAGGACCTGTCTGCGGACGGGGAGACAGAAGGGGTGTATATACCCGTGGACGATGAAGATGAGCTGGCCGCGGTGGCAGGCGTATTTGAGAGCATGCTGGATGATGTGGAATTTACGGATTGAGCAGAAGCTGTCTTAATGACAGTAAATATATTTATGCTGGTGAAAGTGGGCTGCCCGGACATGGACAGACCACGGTTTCTAAATTAATACAATTACCAGAAGAGCTGCGTTTAATTGACAGGATTCATTTTGGTGACGGCTGAGTGCGCCGGGAGACGGGGGATTGTTTATAAAGCGGACTCAGGATATCGTCATTATCATTTAATCTGTATCGAAATCGGCAGGGCAATTTCTTTTCGGGAGGGTCTGCGGGAGGAGCCGGAAGGAGAATGCCGGTACCGGCGCATTTCGTGTTGTGAATTATTTGTGTCAGCTCCATGGCTGTTGTGTAGAATGTGGAGGAGATTTGATTGAAGAAAAAAGAGAATAAGGTTGGCTCCGGATTAAAGATTATTCCCCTGGGAGGGCTGGAGCAGATTGGGATGAACATTACTGCCTTCGAGTACGAGGACAGTATTGTTGTAGTAGACTGCGGACTTTCATTCCCGGCGGACGATATGCTGGGAATAGACCTTGTGATTCCGGATGTGACCTATCTGAAGGACAACGCTGACAAGGTAAAGGGGTTCGTGATTACCCATGGACATGAAGATCACATCGGGGCGCTTCCCTATGTGCTTCGGGAAATTAACGTGCCGATTTATGCCACGAGACTTACCATGGGCATTATCGAGAATAAGCTGAAAGAACATGAGCTGACGAAGGGAACCAAACGAAAGGTTGTGAAATTCGGCCAGTCCATCAACCTGGGTCAGTTTCGTGTAGAATTTATCAAGACCAATCACAGTATTGTGGATGCGGCGGCTCTGGCCATATATTCACCTGCGGGAATCGTGGTGCACACAGGTGATTTTAAGGTGGATTACACCCCTGTGTTCGGAGATGCCATTGATCTGCAGCGCTTTGCGGAGCTGGGGAAAAAGGGTGTGCTTGCGCTCATGTGCGACTCCACCAATGCGGAGAGACCCGGATTTACGCCTTCGGAGAGAACGGTGGGGGCGACTTTTGACACATTGTTTGAAGAGCATAAAAACACGAGAATTTTTGTGGCAACTTTTGCCTCCAATGTGGACAGGGTTCAGCAGATTATCAATTCCGCGTATAAGTTCGGGCGTAAGGTGTGCGTGGAAGGCCGGAGTATGGTCAGCATTATAGAGACGGCCAGAAGTCTGGAGTGTATCAGCATTCCGGACAACACTCTGATTGAAATCGAGCAGATGAAGGATTATCCCAGAGAGCAGCAGGTGATTATCACCACGGGAAGCCAGGGGGAAAGCATGGCGGCGCTGAGTCGTATGGCCGGGGGTATGCACAGAAAGATTACCATCGGTGCGGGAGATACGGTTATCTTTTCCTCCAATCCCATTCCGGGAAATGAGAAATCTGTTACAAAAATTATCAACGAGCTGATCAGAAAGGGCGCGGATGTGATATTCCAGGATGCCCATGTGTCCGGACATGCCTGTCAGGAGGAAATCAAGCTGATTTACTCCCTGATTCATCCACAGTATGCCGTTCCCGTGCACGGGGAAATCAAGCATCTGAAGGCACAGGCGAAGATTGCCCAGAGCCTTGGAATAGAGAAGGATAATATATTCATTCTCTCCTCCGGCGATGTGCTGGAGCTGCGCAGGGAAAGCGCAGGGGTTACCGGAAGAGTTCCTGTGGGAGCGATTCTGGTGGACGGACTTGGCGTGGGGGACGTGGGAAATGTAGTGCTCCGCGACCGCCAGCATCTTGCTGAGGACGGCATAATGGTAGTGGTTATGAGCCTGGACAGAGTGGAGGGCCGTCTGGTGGCCGGACCCGATATCGTATCCAGAGGATTTGTGTATGTGCGTGAGTCCGACGAACTGATAGAGGAAGCCAGACAGACGGTGGACGAGGCGCTTCAGCGATGCCTGGACAGAGGAATCACCGACTGGGGCAAGCTGAAAAATACCACAAAGGATACGCTCAGCGACTATGTCTGGAAGAAGACGAAGAGGCGCCCCATGATATTGCCCATTATCATGGAAGTCTGAAAGGAACCGTCGGTTCGGAGAACTGTCTGAACGGACACAGAGATAGCATATGCAAAGAATGGAGGCGCATATGAAAGCATTTAGTATAATAGGAGCCGTGGCGGGAGCCATTTTCAGAGTGGTGGCCGCCGTGGCGGTGGTGTATGTGATCTATCGGGGAGTGGGAATCTGCTATAATTACGGTTACCGCATTTTTACCGAACCGGCAGTGGCCATCGGGGAGGGGAGAACGGTGACAGTGTCCGTCACTGAGGAAATGAATCCCATGGAGATAGGAGAGCTTTTTGAAAGCCGTGGTCTGATACGGGATGCGAAGCTGTTTGTTCTGCAGTACTATCTTTCCGAGTATGTCAAGGATGTAGGCCCCGGGACCTTTGAACTGAGTACGGCCATGACGGTGGAGGAAATGATGCAGGCCATGGTGGTGGAAAAAGAAGAGGAACCGGAAGAGGAAGCGGAATGATTATCGACGAAAGGCTTGCTTCCTATATTGATTCACTGGACAGAGGCAACACGCCCTTTCTGGATGAGATTTTAAAATATGCGCTGGATCATCAGATACCTGTGGTGCGCAGGTCCATGCAGAGCCTGCTGAAATTTCTGCTGGCCTACGGCAGACTGGAAAGCATTCTTGAGATAGGAACGGCCATAGGGTTTTCCGCACTGCTGATGTGTGAATATGGGCCGGAGAGCTGCCGCATTACCACCATAGAGAAGGATGAGAAGCGCATTGCTCTTGCCCGGGAGAACTTTAAGAAGGCGGGACAGGAGGAGAAAATTACGCTGCTGGAAGGCGATGCGGCGGATATCCTGAAAACCCTGAAAGGTCCGTACTCCATGATTTTCATGGATGCCGCAAAGGGGCAGTATATTCATTTCCTGCCGGATATCCTGAGGCTGATGAAGCCGGGGAGTCTGTTGGTATCCGACAATGTACTCCAGGACGGAGATGTCATACAGTCCCGTTTTGCAGTGACCAGGAGAAACCGGACCATTCATGCCAGAATGCGGGAATATCTGTATGAACTGAAGCATCTGCCGGAACTGGAAACGGTGGTGCTGCCGGTGGGCGACGGCGCGGCGCTGAGCGTGAGGAGAAGCCCTGTTGCGACCCCGGAGGGCAATGAACATTAGCAAGGGGATGGGAGCTGTCTGCCGGGAGCGGAGGTCAGCTGAGCAGCGACTGTGACAGGGGATGACCAGGTGACAGAGGAAGACGGGGGAACTGCCATGATAAGAAGAAAGAAGCCGGAGCTGCTGATCCCTGCGGGCAGTCTGGAGGTGCTGAAAACGGCGGTTGTTTTCGGAGCAGATGCCGTATACATAGGCGGGGAAGCTTTTGGACTTCGGGCGAAAGCGAAGAATTTCTCTCCGGAGGAAATGGCGGAAGGAATTGCCTTTGCACACGGGGCGGGGGTAAAAGTGTATGTGACAGCCAATATTCTCGCTCACAACGGAGATCTGGCAGAGGCCGCTGTTTATTTCGAAGAACTGCGGGACATGAAACCGGAACCCTGTGACGCGCTGATTATATCTGATCCGGGACTGTTTGTCATTGCCCGGGAAGTGTGGCCGGAGGCGGAGATTCACATTTCCACCCAGGCCAATAATACCAACTACGGGACATATCTGTTCTGGTGGAATCAGGGGGCAAGACGGGTGGTGTCCGCCAGAGAATTGTCCCTGGAAGAGATCCGCACCATCCGGGAGCACATTCCCGATGAAATGGAAATAGAGAGCTTTGTACAGGGCTCCATGTGCATATCTTATTCCGGCCGCTGCCTGCTGAGCAATTATTTCACGGGCAGAGACGCCAACAGAGGCTCCTGTACCCACCCCTGCCGCTGGAAGTATGCGGTGGTGGAGGAGACCCGGCCCGGGGAATATATGCCCGTATACGAGAATGAGAGAGGAACATATATTTTTAATTCCAAAGATCTGTGTATGATTGCATATATTCCGGAGCTTGTGGAGGCGGGGATTGACAGCCTGAAGGTGGAGGGACGCATGAAGAATGCCCTCTATGTGGCGACCATGGCCCGCACATACCGCAGGGCCATCGACGACTTTTTTGTGTCCGAAGAAAGATACCGCGGCAATGAGGCATGGTACAGAGCGGAGATAGCGAAATGTACATACCGCCAGTATACCACGGGATTTTATTTCGGCAAGACGGATGAGACCACACAGATTTACGACAACAGCACCTATGTGAACGAATATATTTATCTGGGGATTATAGAAGAGATTTCCGCGGATTCCGGTCTGGTGCGTATTGAACAGAAGAATAAATTCTCCGTGGGGGACAGCATAGAGATCATGAAACCGGACGGCCGGAATGCGGCGGTGAAGGTGGAGGCAATGTACGACGAGAACAGGGAACCCATAGACAGCTGTCCGCATGCGAGACAGACAGTGTGGGTGAAGCTTTCGCAGGCTGCGGAGCGGCATGAGGTGCTGCGGATGCGGAATTCTGATTGATTATTCCTCATTTTCGGTATATTCGTATATACTTACCGTCGTTTACCTGGGTGTAACCGAATTCATTCTCCACATACTGCATCACCCAGTTTTCGGGATTGGTCATTAAACCTCCATACCAACAGTCCACAATGATTACATTGGGTGCCTTTTGCGGATAGAGGGTCCAATATTCCAGGAGTCTTTCGTCGTAAGCGGTGGGATTGACCACGGAAAAGTGGGAAATATCCACGTCTTTAAACAGATATTGTATTGTGCCCAGATTTATCACCTGGTCCACCATGATCAGGACGGAGTCTCCGTCCCGGAGGTAAGTCTGCCAGTCTTCCCAGTCACTGTTGTAAATATAGGCATAGATATAGTTGGCAACGATTCCAATGGCGGGGCCTTCCCTGTAGATGCCGCCGCTTTGCAGCACATTTTCATTAGTAGCGCCGCCCCGCAGAGTATATCCTTTTCCGAAGACTGCGGTAAAGGCCCATATAATCAGCATGGCAGAGATCCAGCCGGATGGTTTCTGAGGCTTTTTCCGTTCCAAAGACAGGATCATGAGAACAGCGCCGTATATGGCGGCGGGTATGGCATGAGAAATGGAACTTGACAGAGTGAGATCTGTCAGATAAATTACCGCCACAAGGGACAGGAGCGCTCCCAGCACGGCGGATAAGAAAAGCGGGATTGCTTTTTCAGAGGGAGAAGGCGCTTCCGTCTGTTCCTTTCCTGATTTCATAAAGGCTATGATACCTGCTGCAGTGATCGCAACCAGATGAATGTGGATGGGGGGGTAACCGGCATTCAGAATAACCCAGTAGAATAATTCTATTCCGCATGCCGCCAGAAGGGTCAGGCAGGAAATTCTTGCGTAATCCTCCTTCTTTCCAATTGAGAATACTGCCGCAAAAAGACGGCAGCCCATCCACAGTGCAAAAAGGCGGAGCACATCGGACAGCCAGGACAAAAGCTTGCTGCTCAGGCTGAGAGAGTGGGTAATGTCTCCGTTCAGAATATGGGAAAGTGTGTTCAGCAGCTCCTGCGGGCCGGTGTAGGTGAAAAGCATTCCGAGATAACCTGCTCCACACAACAGGCAGACAAGGGTGAAAATTCCCATATCCCGCCATTTATCACTGTGGGAAAATCGGAACAGGAACAGCAGCACAAAAGGAAAAAGAATCACACAGGAAGGATAGGACAGTACATTCAGCGCCAGTGCCAGCGCACTCAGCACCAGATACCTCACCTTTCTTCCGTTCATGTAATAGCGTATCAGGAACAGAGAAAGCAAAGTGTAGAACCAAACCTGCATAATGCCAAATTCCGGCAGCATAATCAGTTTGGGAATCGTGTTAAAATAGATGAGAGCCAGGAGGCGCGAATATTCGGTTCGGACGAAGTCTTTCAGAACTCTGTACAGATAAAAACTGACGCACAGATGGAAAAACGTACCCCAGATTCTCAGGTACAACACAATTCCTGTGGTTCCGAAGAGCTTGAGATAGGGCTTCATTAAAAGACTGCACAAAAAAGCGGAAGACTGATGGGGCTCCCACATGTCCAGAAACAGCCTGTCACCTCTGGCATTGCGGTATGCCATGACTATCTGATATTCCTCGTCAAGGCCAAGACCGAAGAAAAGCATTTTCAGAGCGGCTAATATGGTTAAAATAAGTAACAGTATATTAAGTATATTTAAGAGACGGGTTTTATTTTTCATCTTGTTTTTCTGCTGCGGCAGGTTCCTCCAGAATTTCGTCCACGATATAGGGAGGCCGTGTCCTGGCGGCATCCAGAGTCCTCCAGATATACTCTCCCAGAATTCCCAGCATCAGCATGATGACGCCGGAAGAACATAATACGACGCACATCAGAGAAGCCCAGCCCACGATGGGTGTTCCGTTGGTAAACTTCTCTATCAGAACGCTGATAAGCAGAATTACCGCCAGTATGTTGAACGCAATACCCAGTCCGGACATAAGCCGCAGAGGGAAGTAGGAAAAGCTCATCACAGAGTCCATCACAAGCTTGACTTTTTTAGCGAGAGTCCAGCGTGACTTCCCGATCTCCCTGTCCTGACGGACAAAATAGATCATGTCGGTGCGGAAGCCTGCCCAGAGTACCTGCAGGGTCAGGGAGGAGTTCTTCTCATCCAGCCGCTCCAGTACTTCAATGACCTTCCTGTCCACCAGGTAGCAGTCGCAGCCCCCGGCAGGCATGTTTTTATTGACAATTTTCCGGATAATGGCATAGTACATATTGGCGAAGAATACCTTTACCGGATTTTCCTTTCTTTCCTTTCGGACGGCAAGTACTACCTTATTACCCCGTTTCCAGCTCTCGTACATTTCCAGTATAATGCAGGAATCTTCCTGAAGGTCAGCCTGTTTGGTGACGGCACAGTCTCCGGTACAGGCGGAGAGACCTGCCAACAGGGCGGCATGTTCGCCGAAATTGCGGGAAAGCCTGACCAGTTTCACATGAGGATCCCGCTCCCGGAGAGAGTTCATTACCTGCCAGGAGCCGTCCCCCGAGCCGTCGTCCACGAATACCAGCTCGTACTCCCCCAGCTTCCCCAGGATTTTTTCCTTCATGTCTTCATATAAAAGTTCCAGTGTATCCTCATTGTAATATACGGGAACAACAATTGATATCTTGCTCATTTTCTCACCATTTTCAGATATTCCTGATAATCTCGCACATATTCTTCCGGATCATAATGCTCATTGGACAGAACCAGCAGCACGGAGTCCGGAGAAAAATCATACATTTCCTTCCAGACATTACTTTTGAGATAGAGACCCATCCGGGGTCTGTTCAGTTCGATAATCCGGGTCTCATGACCATTGTCCACTTTTACCCTGCTGGTGCCGGACACATTGATCATCACGAATTCCGATCTCAGGTTGGCGTGACAGCCGCGGATGACCTCCGCATCGGAGCCGTAAATGTAGAAAATTCTCCGGATGTCAAAGGGAACGGCAATACCGCCTTCCACCACCACCAGATTGCCTCTCTCGTCTCCAAGATCCGGGAAATCCAGTATCTGAATCTGCTCATCTAATTTTGCCATGACGCTCTCCTATGTAAATGCATTGATACAATCTATAGTATACTGCTGTTCTTCCTCCCGCATATCCGTATACAGAGGGATGGACAGTACCGAGTCCGCATAGCTTTCCGTAATGGGAAAGTCTCCCTTTTTATGCCCCAGGGAATGGTAGGCCTCGGAGAGATGGGGAGGAATGGGATAATGGATGATAGTACCGATTCCTCTGTCATTCAGGTAATCTATCAGTTCCTGACGGCGGCCGGTGCGGATGACATACTGATGCCATACGGGACAGGTGTCGCTACGCGTGGACGGCAAAAGGATTTCCTTCTGATGAAGCTCCCGACCGTATGTGTCAGCCAGCTGCCTGCGCTCATCCGTGATTTCCTTCATGTGAGCCAGACGCACGTTGAGAAGTCCTGCCTGCAGCTCGTCCAGTCTGGAGTTGGCCCCCGCCACTTTATTGTAATAACGCTTCTCGCTGCCGTAATTCCGGAAGATACGGGCTTCCCCGGCCAGACCGGGATCGTTGGTCACCAGAGCCCCGGCATCACCGAAAGCACCCAGATTTTTGGAGGGGTAAAAAGAAAAGCAGCCGGCGTCGCCGAAGGTACCGGTCATTTTCCCTTTATAGAGCGCACCGTGGGACTGGGCGCAGTCTTCAATCAGCTTCAGATGATGTTTTTTACAGATATGGGTGATTTTATCCATATCCGCCACATGACCGTACAGGTGGACTACCATCACCGCTTTGGTCTTCTCTGTAATCTTCTCCTCTATCTTGTCCGCATCAATCTGGTAATATTCATCCGGTTCCACAAATACGGGAGTGGCGCCGTTGATGGTGATACCCATAACGCTGGCGATGTAGGTATTGCCCTGGACGAGAACTTCGTCGCCGGGTCCGATCCCCAGAAGCTTCACGGCAATCCACAGGGCATCCAGGCCGCTGGCCAGGCCCACACAGCATTTTGCCCCTGTATAGGCGGCAAAATTCTCCTCAAAAGCGGCGACTTCCTTTCCCAGCACATACCAGCCGGAACGCAGTACGGACAGCGCCTTTTCTTCGAATTCTTTCTGATATTTCATAAAGCCGTAATCCATACGGTTAGGCATGATTTTCATTGATGATTTCACGATTCCTTTCTGTCAGCTTTTCCAGAGATTCTCAGATTACATAAAAATCAGTTTCAGTGTACCACACTGTCCGGGTTTCTTCAAGAAATATTGCTGGTTTTCCGGTTATCTTTCCGGTTATCCCGCTTCCTGTAGGCCCAGAATTTGTTCAGAATAAAATTCAGCGGGACTGTCACACAGAGATTGACAAAGGTGGCGATATAATGGGGAATACCCAGCAGCCTCTCCTGAACAAAGAGCAGAATTCCCATCAGAACCAGTTCTGTCAGCGCGTAGGAGGCATAAACCTTTGCCAGAGCCCTGTACCAGGGCTGGTGTTGCCCTTCTTCCTGGCGGAACACAAAACGGCTGTTGAGCAGGTAGGAAATCAGTACGGTGATCAGAAAGGAAATCAGATTACTGATCTGTTCGTGGAGGTGCAGAATATAGTAGCTTCCGTTGGTGATCAGATAGGAAAGTACAGTGTTTACAATCCCCACCATGCCGAACTTGATAAACTGGGTCAGGATATTTTTAAATTTCTTATTCAATATAATATACCCCTTTTCCGGGGAAGGCGCCCCGGCTATCCGGCAATTAGAACAGACGGCCGGCTGCTTCCCGGTTATTTCCTCGAGTTTAGCACATTCTCACCTGTCCGTCCACATATTATTTGGTAACAGACCGGGGTCTTGCCAGCTCCTGTGAGGAGAAAAATTGGTTTCACGGAAGAACAGCCTGAGAACCGTTACGAACTATGACTATAAAAGCAGGAAAACAGGAATTGTTTTTGCCGTGTAAATCAGCCTGAAAAGGACTGTATCGGCGGTGCTGTGTGCAAAATGCTCAGACACAGTCTGAAAAGGCCTTTTTTTCCGGCAAAAATGAGAAAATGAATTTCGGGTATTGCATTTTGAAAGGAAATAGAGTATTTTAGAAAAAAAGAAATGCAGGCGCCGGAGCAGGTATTTCGACATAGCTGTAATCATTGAACGAGGAGGTTCCATAGTAAGGTTTACTTTGGGACTTTTTTACATTACAGGAAAGTCCGTCGTCAGATGGACATGGAATCAGAACGGTGTCGAAGACACTTTTTTATATGCAGAAAGGGAGAGGGAAAAGAGGATGAGTGAAGTGTTAAATGTGGAAGAAATCTTTGGCAGTAAAGTATTTACCTTTGGGAAGATGAAAGAAAGACTGCCCAAAAGTGTATACAAAGAAGTACGCAGGGTAATGGATCAGGGAGGCGAGCTGTCGCTGGCAGCCGCGGAAGTGGTTGCAAAGGCCATGAAGGACTGGGCTGTGGAAAACGGTGCCACCCATTATACACACTGGTTTCAGCCGCTGACCGGCATCACGGCGGAAAAGCATGATGCATTTGTGACACATCCGGACGAAGATGGCAAGATGATCATGGAATTCTCCGGAAAAGAGCTGATCAAGGGGGAGCCGGATGCCTCTTCCTTCCCTTCGGGAGGACTTCGGGCCACCTTCGAGGCCAGAGGATACACCGCGTGGGATATTACTTCTCCCGCCTTTCTGAAGGAGGATGCCACGGGCGTCATCCTGTGTATTCCCACGGCGTTCTGTTCCTATACCGGAGAAGCGCTGGATAAGAAGACGCCGCTGCTGCGTTCCATGGAGGCAATCAGCCAGCAGGCACTGCGCATTGTACGGCTGTTCGGGAATACGACGGCCACGAAAGTGGTGGCCAGCGTCGGCCCGGAGCAGGAATATTTTCTGGTGGACAGGGAGAAATACCTGCAGCGGGAGGACCTGATTTTTTCCGGAAGGACCTTGTTCGGTGCGCCCGCACCCAAGGGACAGGAGCTGGAGGATCATTACTTCGGCACGATCAGGGAACGGGTAGGAGCCTTTATGAAGGATGTGAACGTGGAGCTGTGGAAGCTGGGGGTGACGGCCAGAACGGAACACAACGAGGTGGCGCCTGCGCAGCACGAGCTGGCTCCTGTCTATGAGACCGCCAATATTGCCGTGGATCACAATCAGCTGGTGATGGAGACCATGAAAAAGGTCGCGGGACGCCATGGCCTGACCTGTCTGCTTCACGAGAAGCCTTTCGCGGGTGTAAACGGCTCCGGTAAGCATAATAACTGGTCTCTGGGTACAGATAACGGTGTCAATCTTCTGGATCCCGGCGAGACACCCAATGAAAACATTCAGTTTCTTCTGGTGCTGGCCTGCATTATCAAGGCCGTGGATATTCATGCGGATCTGCTGCGTCAGAGCGCGGCGGATGTGGGAAATGATCACAGATTGGGGGCAAACGAGGCACCGCCTGCCATTATCTCCGTATTTCTGGGAGAGCAGCTTGAGGATGTGGTAAAGCAGCTGGTAGAGACGGGAGAAGCAGCTCATTGCCTGGAGGGCGGCAAGCTGGAGACCGGAGTTTCCACGCTGCCGGATCTGGACAAAGATGCCACGGACCGCAACAGGACCTCCCCCTTTGCCTTCACCGGCAACAAGTTCGAGTTCCGTATGGTGGGAAGCTCGGATTCTATCGCAAGCCCCAATACCACGCTGAATGCCATCGTGGCGGAAGCTTTCTGTGAAGCCGCGGATATTCTGGAAAAAGCGGAGGACTTTGAGCTGGCTGTCCATGACCTGATCAAGGAGTACATGGGTAAGCATCAGAGGATCATCTTCAACGGCGACGGCTATTCCGAGGACTGGGTTGCGGAGGCGGAGAGACGGGGACTGCCCAACATCAAATCCATGGTGGAGGCCGCCAGCACTCTGACAACGGAAAAGTCTGTGAAGCTGTTCGAGAAATTTGGCATTTTCACGAAGGTGGAGCTGGAGTCCAGAGAAGAGGTCATCTATGAGACCTATGCGAAGACCATTAACATTGAAGCCAATACCATGATTGATATGGCGGGGAAGAAGTATATCCCTGCGGTGATGAAATATACTAAAATGCTGGCGGACACTGTAATCGCGGTGCGGGATGCCGGCGCGGAGCCGGAAGTGCAGGCAGAGTTGCTGGCGGAGGTGAACACAAAACTGACTGCGGCGAAGAATGCGCTGACCAGACTGAAAGCAGTCACGGCTCAGGCGGCCGGTATGGAAGACGCGAAGGCCCAGGCATTCTTCTATAAAGATACTGTCATGAAAGCGATGGGAGAGCTGCGTGCTCCTGTTGACGAGCTGGAGATGATTGTGGATAAGGAGATCTGGCCGGTGCCTGGTTACGGTGAGCTGACATTCGAGGTGTAAGGCAACCGCAGACAGTGAGAAGGCCGGGAAACCGGGGCTTTGCCACGGTTTCCCGGTTACACGGCAGCCCTGAAGCTGTTCGGGGAATTTGGGAAAATTTTTAATTTTTTTGTATTAAGGTATTGCAAAGTGATAATACTTCATGTATAATACATCACGTGGTGCGGAAATAGCGCCATTGCATATAGGGCTATCGCCAAACGGTAAGGCAACGGACTCTGACTCCGTCATTTCAAGGTTCGAATCCTTGTAGCCCTGCGCAGCAGGGGTTGCCCTGCGTCAGGAACCCCGGTGGAGAGATTCACCGGGGTTAATTTTTGTATTTGAATCAAGGGTTTGCGGGCTTTTGGAAAATCGGCAATGGAAATATTTTCTGCGGAAAAATATCCCGTGCGGTTTGAAAGATACTGTACAAAAACGTCGGTTTATGATAAACTTTTCACAGGCTAGACAAAGTGAGGGTGAAAGTATGGATGGAATGAATGGATACAATGAGTATAATGGGTATATGCCTGCTGACAACAGGGGTGGGCCGGACCAGCTCAAGGCGGCAAGGAAGCATTTTTCCATGCTGGGCGGGATGTTTGTTCTGGGAACGCTTGTATTTTATGCGGTGCAGCTGATTCCGACCATTATAGTGGGAGTACTGAAGCCGGAGTGGCTGATGAATCCGGATGTAACGCTGTTGGTTTCGTCGGTTCCCATGTATCTGGTGGGAATGCCGCTGATGATTGTTCTGGTGAGAATTGTTCCGGCTGACAGACTGGAGCGGCGGAGTATGAAAGCAGGTGACTTTGTCCTGTCTGCTATTATGTGCTTTGCGGTCATGTATGCTTCCAATTTTGTGGGGAACATTATAACTGCCATTATCGGTATCCTGAAGGGCAGCGCAGTGGACAATGTGATCAACGATATTGCATCCGCCACAAGCATGTGGCTGGTCTTCCTTGTGATGGTGATCTGTGCGCCGATTATGGAGGAATATATATTCCGCAAGCTGATTGTGGACAGAACTGTCCGCTATGGGGAAGGCATTGCCATTTTGATATCGGGACTGATGTTCGGCCTGTTTCACGGAAATCTGAATCAGTTTGCCTATGCGTTTTCGCTGGGTGTGTTTCTGGCATTTCTGTATGTGAAGACAGGCAATCTGAAGATTACCATCGCCCTTCATATGATGATTAATTTCGTGGGCGGTGTGGTCAGCAAATGGCTGATGGAACAGGTGGACATCGATGAGTATATGCGGATTATCTCGGATGGAATGGATATGGACAGACTGATGAGTTATGTCATGGACCATCTGGGTGGCTGGGTGGCATATATTGCTTTCCTTGTCTTTGTGATGGGAATGATGATTGGCGGTGGTGTTCTGCTTATTATAAATCTGGTGAAGAAGAAATTTGTCCTGAACAGGGGAGCTGTCACAATTCCCCGGGGGAAGAGATTCCGTACATTTTTCCTGAATGTGGGAATGATAATATACTGCCTTTTCTGGATTGTGATGATAATAGTCCAGCTGTTGATGTAAGAGATAAGGAAGCTTCGGCCGGGAAAGAAGGCCGGGGAGAGAAAGGGTTCTTTTATGTATACATTTGAAAGCAGAATCAGGTATAGTGAGACGGACAGCGAAGGGAAGCTTACCATGGCTTCCCTTATCAACTATTTTCAGGATTGCTCCACATTCCAGTCGGAGGACCTGGGGCTGGGACTGGATTATCTCAGAGAAAGGCATATGGTATGGGTGCTTTCTTCCTGGCAGATTGTGGCGGAGCGCTATCCGAAGCTCTGCGAGAGAGTCACCATAGGCACGCTTCCATATGAGATGAGGGGATTTCTGGGTTCCCGTAATTTTGCCATGACAGACGAGAAGGGAGAATACATTGCCAGGGCAAATTCCCTCTGGAGCCTGCTGGATACGGAGACAGGCAGACCTATAGCTGTCCCGGAGGATATAAAGGAAGGGTATCGCCTGGAGGAAAAGCTGGATATGGAGTATGCGCCCCGCAAAATTGCGGTACCTGCGGACACTGTGCTGAAGGAGCCGATAACGGTAAAAAAGCATCATCTGGACACCAATTACCATGTGAATAATCAGCAGTTTGTGAATATTGCCATGGATTTTTTGCCGGAGAATTTTGCGGTGAGGCAGATTCGGGCGGAGTATAAAAAGCAGGCTTTTCTTGACAACCTGCTGTTCCCCTTTGTGGCGGAGGAAGAAAGCAGATTTGTGGTGGCCCTGCGGGATGACGGGGGGAAACCTTATGTGATAGTGGAATTTTCGTAACGACGTACCTTGTGGCGTACAGTTGCGAATCTTACGAGAGCGGAAATGTAATCGCGGCTCTGAAGGAGGCGGATATGATTTATCTGGGGAAAAAACAGGAACTGTTTGTTGTGAGAAAGGCGGAATTCGGCGTGTATCTGGCCTCTTCTCCCGAGGAAAAGAAGGAAGTGGTTCTGCTGCCATCGAAGCAGGTACCGGAGGACTGTGGAATCGGAGATGCGGTGACAGTGTTCATTTATCGTGATTCCCGGGACAGACTGATAGCCACGGTGAGGGAACCGAAACTGCAGATGGGGCAGGTTGCGGAGCTGGAGGTGGTGCAGACGGGAAAAATCGGTGCTTTTCTGGACTGGGGACTGGAGAAGGACCTGCTGCTTCCGTTCAGGCAGCAGAGAGGAAAGGTGGAACAGGGCCAGAGGCTGCTGGTCTCTCTGTATATAGATAAAAGCGACCGACTGTGCGCCACCATGAATGTATATGAAAATCTGCGTACGGACAGCCCTTATGGTCCCGACGACAGAGTGACTGGCCGCGTCTATGAGATGAGCGATAATTTCGGTGCTTTTGTGGCGGTGGACAATGTCTATTCCGCTTTGATTCCCCTGAAGGAACTGTATGGAAAGGTGGAACTTGGCCAGGATATCAGCGCGCGGGTGGTGAAAGTGCGGGAGGATGGAAGGCTGACGCTGAGCATCCGTGACAAGGCTTATCTGCAGATGGATAAGGATGCGGAGAGAATTCTGACCATGCTTGAGGAGAGGGAAGGCACTCTGCCCTTTAATGATAAAGCCTCCCCCGAGCTCATAAAACAGGAGACCGGAATGAGCAAAAATGAGTTCAAGCGTGCGGTGGGAAGGCTTTATAAAGAAAGAAAGATAGAATTTAAAGGAGATTGTATCTGCAGAACCGTTTAGGCGGAAGCATGCGTTGTCAGGACGACTGCAGAATGAAAAACAGGAGGAGAACAATGGATATTATGAATATTACAGGTGTGGCACTGGCCAATGTTTCCGAGATGCCGAAGATTGGAACGGCGGTACTGGGCAAGGCAATGGAGACCAGCGAGCAGTTGGGCGCCGGGATTGTGGAAATGATTGACGCCGCGGCGATGGAGCTGAGTGTGAATCCGTATGTGGGTGCAAATTTTGACGTAAGAATATAGACAGATTTTCGTAATAATTGCGATTATTTGTTAAAGTTATTAAAAACCTATTGCTTTTTTGCTGTATTTTTTGTACATTTGTATGTATAAGTGTTGCCTGTTCTGATTGTGCCAACAGATGAACATTTATACGTTTTTTAATAAATGACAGGCAATTACTTTGGGAACTTATAGATTCAGAGAACGTCAGGGGCGCCTTATATGGCGCAGATTGGTCTGGATAGCAAAAAGGAGCGGGGTTAATGATATCGAATCAGATTTTACAGAACACAATTGATGGGCTGAAGAGTATTGCGAGAGTAGAGTTTTGTGTCCTGGATGTTGATGGCAACGAGGTGGCTTCCACGGTTGACATGAGCAGCGTATCCAGAGCAGCGGTGGAATTTGCGGCTTCGCCGGCGGATTCGCAGGAGGTACAGGAGTACCAGTTTTTTAAAATTTTTGACGAACAGCAGCTGGAGTATGTGCTG
>JAAWLQ010000015.1 GCA_022797995.1 Lachnospiraceae bacterium | reverse complement strand
ACCACAGACCGCCGATTTTCCCGTACTGCGTGCACAGAAGCTCCACGCTGTCCCTGAGATACTGTAAGAAAGCGTCGAAATCCTTCTCAAAGGACTCCTGATACCAGTCGTAGGTGGCATGATAGAAAAACGGTATGATTCCTTCCCCATTACACGCGTCCACAAATTCCCGGATCAAATCCCTTCCGCAGGCCGAATGAGGCGCGTCATAGCTGCTCAGTCCCTTCGCGTCATACAGGCAGAAGCCGTCGTGATGCTTCGTGGTGAGGGTGATGTACCTCATCCCCGCTCTCTTCGCCGTCCTCACAATCTCTCCGGCATCAAACGCCCTGGCTGTGAAGGTATCCGCCAGCTTACCATACTCTTCCTTCGGGATCTTTTCCTGACGCATAACCCATTCTCCCCGTCCCAGCTGAGAATAGAGACCATAATGGATAAACATCCCCAGACCCATATTTTCAAATTCTGCCACTCTTTTTTCCGGAATCGGTATCGCCATATTGTACCTCCCTATTTGAGTTCCGTAATGGTTCGGGCAATACCCAGACACTGACGGAGGATTTCCGGCCACTTAGTACACGCGTCCGTAAATTCTCCGGGGTATTGTCCGAACCATTACTGTTGTTCGCAAAGCGCGTCCGCCGGGGCATCCTCCGGAAGGAATCCGCTGAACCCCAGAAGGGGCATATTCAGAAGTGTCTCCATGTCTTCCCCGGAAATTGTAAAGTCAAATACCTCCCCATTGGAGAGGATCCTGTCTTCCTTCGTGGATTTGGGCAGCGGAAGGACGCCGCACTGCAACGCCATTCTCACGCAGATCTGGGCGGAAGATTTCCCGTACTTCCCGGCAATCCGGCAAAGGGTTTCATCTCCCAGAAGGGCTCCGCTTCCAAGAGGGCTCCAGGCCTGAACCAGGATTCCTTTTTCCTGCATATAGCGCACATTCTCCATCTGGGTATAGCCGGGATGGAACTCGATCTGGTTCACCATTGGTTTGATTTCAGCCATCTCCCACAGCGCGTCGATATGCTTCGCCTGGTAATTGCTGACCCCGATGGCACGCAGCTTTCCATCCTTATACATTTTCTCGAAGGCCCGCCAGGTGTCCCCGTTGATCTCCTTCCAGTCCGGTGAAATCTTCTCCACGCAGGGCCAGTGCACAAGATACAGGTCGATATAGTCAAGGCCCAGATTCTCCAGAGAAGCCTCCACTGCCCGGATGGTTTTCTCATATCCTCTCTCTGTCACCCAGTGCTTCGTGGTCACGAAAATCTCATCCCGGGGAATACCCGATTTCCGGATTCCGGCCCCGACGCTTCTTTCATTGAAATAGGCAAACGCGGTGTCAATGTGCCGATACCCCAGACGCAGAGCTGTCTCCACACAGTTCTGTGTCATCTCCCCGTCCGGCGTCTGCCAGGTGCCGTAACCGATACAGGGAATTTTCACGCCGTTTGCAAGGGTAAAGCAGTCTGTTTTTGAAGTAAAATCATTCCTGTTCATGCTGTTATTTCTCCCTTCCTTTATTATTGACTCTCGGAATCTCCCTTTCGCTTTCTGTAGAGCTTACCGGAACCTTTTTCACTGGTTCCCTCTTTTTCCTGCTCCATGGTTTATCACCCGGATTGTGTACTGTGAAAGTCCTGTAATCTGCCACTGCGCTTACACAGTTTCCCCCGCGGAGTCTTCATCCACAAAAAGATAATAATCACCATGCTCCTTTAACAATGTGGCCGGCACCTGATTCGTCAGTTCATTTTCCATCATCAGTCGGATGGCGTTGGCCTTCACCCCATAAGGTACCGCGGAGATAATGGTCCTGCTCTCCATGATACGGTAGGGTGTCATGGAGATGGCCTGCGCCGGCACGTCCTCCATTGTTGCAAACCAGCCTTCACCCACCTGCTGCATCCGGCATTTCTCGTCCAGATTGACGATGATATAGGATTCTTTTGTGTCGAAATCCGCCGGCGGGTCGTTGAAGGCAATGTGGGCGTTCTCCCCTATCCCGATCAGCGCCACGTCCACAGGTGCTTTCGTGATTTCCTCTGTCAGGTGGTTTATGGTCTCCCGTGGATGATTCCCATCCACCAGATGTACCTTGCCGGGATGCACGATATTGATAAATCTTTCCTTCAGATACTTGCGAAAGCTTGCTGGATGCTCCTCCGATATGTCCACATATTCGTCCAGATGAAACATCTCCACTTTGCTCCAGTCGATGTCTTTGACCACAAGGGCCTTCAGGGTCTCGAACTGGGAGGCGCCGGTGGACAGAATGATTCTCGCTCTGCCGTTTTTCTCTATGGCCTCGTTGATTTTCTCCGCCGTCAAAGCCGCGGCGGCCTCGCCCAGCTCCCGGGCGGTTTTGCTCTTTATAATCTTCATTGTAATCTCCTATTCCAGTTCCGCACCGGGCGGGCAGGTGCTGTTATAAAGTCTCCTCTCACTCCACCACGATCCTGCAGGTCTCGCCGCAGGTGCTGTCTTTGCCCACGAAAAGGATAAACTCTCCCGGTTCCACCACTTCCTTCAGTTCCAGTGTCATCATGGCCAGTCTCTCCACCGGAATCGGCACCTGTGTCCTCACCGTGCCCAGAGCAGGAACCAGTACTTTGGTAAATCCGCACAGTTTCCTGTCGGGCGTTGGCAGTGAGCTCACCACATCCTGATAGTATACCTGCACTACTTCATAAGCGTCCATCTCCGAGTGATTGGTCAGCATCACCTCCAGTCGGATTGTCTCATCCGCTTTATAGCGATTTTTCAGAATGCTGACAGTATCATAAGTGATTTCCGCATAGCTTAAGCCGTATCCAAATGGATAAAGTGGACCGTTCTCTCCGTCCTTATAACGGTTCAGCGACTCTCTGTTGCGGCCGCTGGACAGCCATGCGTGATAATAGGGTACCTGCCCCGTATAATAGGGGAAGGTTATGGGCAGCCTGCCGCTGGGGCTGTAGGCTCCCAGCAGCACATCCGCGATGGAATGTCCGGCTTCCGTTCCCAGGTGCCATGCCAGAACCAAGGCGTCCGAGCTTTCCGCCAGCTCGTGGCAGCTCATTGCTCTGCCGCACATCAGCACGGATATGATCTTCTTGCCTGTCTTCTTCAATTCCCGCAGATACCTGTATTGCAGCTCCGGAAGGTCAAGGCTGACCCTTCCTCTGTTCTCTCCCGACCAGGCGGCTTTCTCACCGCAGACATAGATGATCTCGTCACATTCCTCCGCCATTTTCAGAGCCTCTGCAAAGCCGCTGTCATCCTGGCTGTCAAAACAATATTTCCCCGTGAAGGGACAGCCGTCGCTCTGCAGGAAAGTAAGTCCTGCCTCCTCCAGAGCCATTCTCACGGATATCACATTGGTACCCGGCTGATACTGGGCCCAGGCTCCCGCCATTTCCTCTACATTGTCAGACAGCGGGCCGGTGAGAAAATATTTTTTAGAAGGAGTTAACGGAAGAATCTTCTCCTGATTTTTCAGCAGCACTATGCTGTGTCTCCCCACATTGCGGGCCGCCTCCCGGGCCTCGGGTGTCATTATCTGCTTTTCGGCCTCCTCCGGGAAATAGGGGAATTCAAACAGGCCCAGGGCAAATTTCACACTTAAAATTCTGCGCACCGCTTCATCCACGGCTTCCGCAAAGCGCTGATCTTCTTCGTACAAAGCTTCACAATAATCTGAAAAAGCATGAGACCCCATATCCTGGTCCACACCTGCCAGCAAAGCCTGTGCAGCCGCTTCTTTTTTATCCGCCGCCACCCGGTGATGAATCAGCTCCTTCACCGCGCCGTAATCGGAACAGACAAAGCCGCGGAAACCGAACTGTTCTCTGAGCACTTCCGTCAGATAATGGCGGCTGCCTGTAATCGCTTCTCCGTTCAGCACGCTGAAAGCGCTCATGGCACTCATAGCTCCTGCGTCCACCGCCGCCTGATAAGGCTTCATATAATCCATGAACAGGGTCCGTGGACTTGTCTCACATTCCTCGTAATCTCTTCCTCCCTGGGAGAGACCATAACCGCAGAAATGCTTAAAGCATGCCGCCGCATAGGGATATCCGGTCTCCGGATTTATGGTCTGCAGCCCCCGTACCTTAGCCTGCGCAATCAGAGAACCCAGCAGAGGATCTTCCCCTGCGCCTTCCGCCACCCGTCCCCACCTGGGATCTCTGCACAGGTCTATCATGGGTGCATAGATCCAGTTGATTCCGTCTGCATAGGCTTCTCTGGCGGCATATTCTTCCGCCTCCTCCAGCATCTGCGGATCCCAGGTGGACGCGCCTCCCAGAGGAACCGGGAAAACGATTTTATGACCGTGTATCACATCAAAACCAAACAAAAGGGGAATGCCCAGTCTGGATTCTTCCACCGCGGCCTTCTGGAAATAATTGGCTTCCTTTCTGCCTTTCATCAGCATGGTTCCCACAAGGCCCTCCCGCACTTTCTCCGCTTCCGCCTCCATGGAGCTGCGCTCTCCCAGATTGCAGTCCGTCAGGCCGCTGGAATCGGACACATGGTCCAGATTCAGCTGTCCCACCTTCTCCCGGACCGTCATTTTCTCCAGAAGCTGATTCACCTGTTCCGCGTAACAGCCGGGGTCAAAGGGCTGCTTTACCAGTAGATTATCATTATTAAAATTAATAATCATATAAAATCTCCTATTCCAGTCGCGGCAGCCCATTCAGTACCCATTCATGGGCTGCAGCTGTTTTACAGCTCCCGGTCCAGTGAAAATTCTGTGGTACAGACGTCCTCTCCTCTGTCCATCCATCTTCCGTTTGTGAAATCAGGCACCGCCACGAATCCTCCGGTGGAGATGGAATCCTCGCTCAGGCAGGTGATTGCCGTCCACAGTGCCGCGTCGTAGACGTCAAAGGGAGGGATTGCATTTCTCTGCAGGGTATCCACAAAGGCCCTGCCCACCAGATAATCCATACCGCCGTGGGTGCCGCTCTTTCCGGATGCTCTGAATTCCTTCCACAGCTTCGGCTCGTATTCGGACATAGCTTCCTCGAAATCATGCCAGCAGGCACGTTCTTCCCCTTCGAAAGCCTTTGCTCCCTCCAGGTAATACTGTCCCTTATCTTCCATCCATAACCCCTTTGTCCCCTGGACACGTCCTGCCCGGGAGTAAGGCCTGGGCAGCGTACAGTCATGGGTCAGCATCACGGTCTCTCCGTTGGCCAGACGAATTACGGTATTGACAATATCCCCCTGGTTGATCTGCTGATTCGCAAAGGGAGTACCCGGGCGATTCTCCAGATACCACTCATGCTGTCCCGCCGCTTTGGTGGCAACGGAAATCAATGAAAGCATTCTGTTTCCCCTGTTGATGCCCAGTATTTTAGAGATATAGCCGATGGCATGCATGGGATACAGTTCCCCGTTTCTCTTCGTAAAATTCAGCTGGCGATAATGTCCCAGCTCATCGCCCCAGCCAATCTGCCCCCGTCTGTCATGCCCATATCCGCCTTCGCAGTGCACTACCTGACCAAACATGCCCCTTCTGGTCATATTGATCAGCGTCGTCTCCTCTCTGCCATAGCAGACATTTGCCATCGGCATACAGAACTTTCCCGAGCGCTCCGCCGCACGGACCATATCCCAGCACTCCCGGACAGAATTCGCACCGCCTACCTCCAGTCCCACATTTTTTCCCGCCTCCAGAGCCGCAATTGCCACCCGGTGATGCACCTGCCAGGAAGCGGCGTTGACGATTGCCTCAATTTCCGGATTCTGATACAGCTCATTGTAATCTGTTGTGGCTGTCACATCATAAGTGATTCCGTACTTCTCATAAATCTTCATAGTCTCCTGAATCCGGTCTTCCCTGATGTCACAGATGCCGATGACATCCGCATCCTTCATCTTCAGGAAAGTCTCCACCCAGCCGCGTCCCCGCCCGCCGAGTCCTACCACGCCAATTTTAACTTTTCTTCCATTTTCTGAAAACATAATTTTTTTCCTCCTGAATTTAGTTCCGTCCTGAAATGCCCATGCCCACTATCTGGGAGTAATTTTCAGCTGCATAGTGCGCATCTGAAAATTCTCCCGGGCATGGACCATTTCAAGACTGTTTTAGTCGCTGCGCGACGGCTCTAAAGAGTAAAGTCCAGTTCCGCTGCCTCCCTCTTCGCACTCTGTCTGTACCGGTCCGTCATATCCATGTACGAAGGCTTTCCAGACTCTCTTTTCAGGCTTATTCTCATACGCTCCTTCCCGCCTGCCGATAGAGACAAGTACTTTTCTCTCCTGCTCCTGACAGCGAATCAATGTCCTGCCGGAGCCTTTCGTCCGATAATCCGGACTCTGTTGCTTTTTGATCGCTGCGCGACAGCTCTATAAATTGCCGCTTACGGCAATTTGGTGATGTCACAGCTTCCGTATGGTTAAATCCCTGAACACAGCTTTACACACTTCATTTTTGACACTGTTTGCATAGACAAATATTGCCACATCCTGTATCTCCCGCGCCGCCGTCACATGGGCGATATTCGGGTCGCTTTTCCAGTTTACCTTATCCCTGCTGTAATAGGCCTGGAAGATATTTCCCCGTTTTACAATCCGTAACCAGTGACCGTAATTGGTGGGAATACAGGTTTTCATCTCCGTTTCCCCGTCTCCGTCCTCATCCGCTCTCCAGATTCCCATGGCGCCGTACTTCGGAACCATGGTCATAACCACCAGGCTCCTGTCTTCCTCCGCATGACGCATGTCGTTGCAGACCAGCAGTCCCGCCGCCGCATACTGACCGGTGAAATCCTGGGATATGACGCGGACGGTAGCCTCAAAGTCTCCCTGAATTCTTCTGTACATTGCCGCATACTCGAAAATCCTCAGGTATTCCAGATCACCTGTGTCGGAATATAATTTCCCGCCTGCCGTAATGGCAATCGTATCCCCGTCCACCTGATATCTGGAATAAGTATTGGCTGTGAGATGGAAGTTCCAGTCCAGGTATCCCGGTATCTGATAGCGGTATCCTTCCACATGAGGGCATTCTGAGTGGAGGCAGATCTCCTTTTCCTCTCCCGGCATCAGCTCAAAGGCTGCCTCATCCAGTATCACTCCATCCTTCTTCAGACACAGAGAGTCCGCAAGCTTCGTACCTCCGAGATTTTGTGCCCGGAGAACAAATGCAAAGCCAACGGCGGCTTCCCTGACTTCCACGGAAGGATCTATCCGCAGCTTCCCGGGGGTCTGTATGACCTCGGTCTCCCATTCCTTCTCCTCCACGCCGATCCTGCAGACTCCCGGCTCATACAGAGGGTATGTTGTAAAGGGAATCTCCTTCGTCTCCCCTGCATAAAGCCAACTGTCCGCCGTGCCGGCCGGCCTTCCGTTTACAGTGACTGTCCTTCTGAAATGTCCTTCCCCGCCTCTGTTTACCACCTGCAGCTTTCCCACAAACGGGCTGCCCGCCATCACCTGAGTATCTCCCTGTGCGAAAGAATACTCCGGATTCACAGCCTTTGGCATCAGTGCATTCTCCGGCATATCCGCACCTGCTTCCGTCGCCTCCGGGGCAGAAGCCAGACAGCCGGTGTTCAGTACAATCCTCTCCGAGTCCTTTCCTTCCACCTTAAGCAGCGGAGCCTTCTGGCTGCTCATGAGTCTGTCCACCAGAACCTCCTTACAGTTTTTCAGAGAAATCAGAGGATTATATTCTCCCTCCACATTCCAGCCACTGATGGTCAGACGATTGACATATTCCATTTTGATCAGCGGATTCTCCGGTGTCAGAACCTGTGCGCCGAATGTAATCCCTTTCAAGGTAATATTTTCAATGGGTGCCCCGGCGTATCCCACAATGCGGGAAACCCTTTTCACGCCCTCCAGACGGATATTTTCCAGAGAGATATTCCTGATAATGGGCTCCGCCACATCCACCTGGGTAATGTCCACCAGATACTTGCAGTTCTTCGCAATAATATTCGACATCCGCACATTCTCAATCACCCGATCCGGTGTCTCCTTCATGGTAGGCCGCATCAGCTGAATGCAGCAGACCGCGTTAAAATTCCTGAATATGCAGTCATGTATCACGATATTGCGGAAAATGCCCGCCGAACCTGTGCCGATTTTAAAAGCGGGATGTGTCGTGTCCTCCACCACCGTGTTGGACACGATAATATTCTCACTTAAGAATCCGCAGTCCGGTCTGGTCTCATAGCGATGGCCTTCGCTTTCGTTTTTGATACAGATACAGTCGTCGCCGCTGCCCTTGATATAGACACCGTCTATCTGTACATTCTGACAGCAGACCAGGTCAATGCTGTCCTTGCGGCTGTCAACCACGCTGATTCCCATCAGCTTCACATGAGAGCAGCCATTGAAGGTCAGCGCCCAGTCCGAGGAATTCAGCACCTGTACCTGCTCCATTCGAAGATGCTTTGAATTCCTGAGCACAAGCGTGAACACGCCTCTCCCCGGAATCAATCTGCTGTCAATGATTCCCCGCCCCTTTATGGTCACATTTTCTACTCGTTCTCCCTGTAGAAATACGGTCTCCTCAGGCTCTGTCTTCGCCAGAAGATTGGCTCCTGTCTCCAGCTCAAGGGTCACATTGCTTTTCAGAGTCAGCCCTGCCGACAGATAGTCACCCGGAGGGAAATACACCGTTCCGCCCCCGTTTTCATGGCAGGTGTCTATGGCGCTCTGGATTGCGGCTGTATCCATTGTCCCGCCGTCTCCCGCCGCGCCGAACTGCTTTACCGAAAATACACTTTTCTCCATTTTTGATCTCCTATTTTAGTTCCGTAAGTGCACACCCTGTACCCCTTGCTCTCAGATTGATTTCCGACCGTTAAGCCCATACGGCCGTAAATCAATCTGGGTACTGGGCGTGCACTTACTGTTTTTAGTTCCGTAAGTGATTTTAGTTCCGTCTCCTCAGTTCTCCGCCTTCCACCCAGGCGCAGGGGCCTTCCTCTTTCAGCAGAATCCGATGCCCCGTCACCGCTTCCACCGAGGCAGGGGATATGAATTTATCCGTTCGACCGATTACCCCGAAGCCGTCCCTAACCGGTGCCAGAATGTAAAGTCTGTAGTCATCCGCGCTCTCCAGCACTACCTCCATGGACTCGCGGTATTCCAGCATTCCGCACTCTCCGGAAAAATGCTCATAGACCGCGTAAGTCCCTTCTGCAAGCCCCTCCACATCCGAGGGTGAAATCTTACCGCTTACCTTTCCGCCGTTCCTGTCCAGATTGAAGGCGGCTATCACACCGCTACCGCCGGTCTGATTCTGAACCTTGAAAATCCTGCCGCTCACCGTGGGGTCAGAGAGCAGGCAGTCTCCGGCAGGCATTCCCGGTCTGTCGCAGCGCAGGATTCTGCCATCTGATAAGATAAGGGGATCCAGAATCTCCTTCCTGCTGCGTCCCAGCTGGTCGCTGACATACACAGGACCTCCGCTCACCGCCCGAAGCACACTGTTTTTCACCGCCTGGGCATCGTCCGTCCACCACATGTCGTAATCGCAGTAATACAGCTGTCCCTGAATCAGAGAATTAAAGGTACACTGCAGAATGTGCTTTGTGAACCACTCTCTGTTCTCCGGCAGGAAGTCGTCGCTGCATCTGACGATGGGACTCATGCTGCGATTCCACATATCCTCGCTGCCTGTGCCCATACAGTTGATGACTTTACCGCCGAAATGCTCTCCCACAGAGGCTTCCATCCCGCTGTGAAATCCTCTGGCCGCCTCTCCCACCGGCGCAAGCCCCCGATAGAATCGCCTGGTCATGGTCTGATTGTCAATCTTCACGAAATCCGCCCCGCAGCTTCGCAGGAAATCATGAAATGTCCTGTAAAACAGATATGCCTTCTCCGGCTTATAATCATGAACGTACCTGCCGTCCTCCGTCTCTATGAGATAGTCCTGAAACGTATGCCAGGCCGGACTTCCCTTTTCGATTCCCCGCCAGTACCCTGTGGTAGGATGCCAGATCCCAACGGACATACCAAATTCCTTCATCCTGTCGATGGTGTGAGAAAGACCCTCCGGGAATCTGACCGGATCTGCCTCATGGGAATACAGACTGCTGCGATGCATCAAATCCACCATCTGTCTGAAGGACTCGTACTCCTCTCCCTCAAAATCCTTCACATGGGCCCACATATCATCCAGAATCACCCATTTCACCGGAATCCCCTTCTCCTGAAATTCCCGGCACTTGTCCAATACGCCATCCTCGCAGACCCTTATCTGCATGGCGTCCCAGGTACACCATCCCAGATATTCGAATATCTCCGGATAGACCCGCTCCCCGCGCAGTCTGCACCGGTTGCCCAGAAGCTTTACCGCCCTGCCGAAGCAAAGCTCCAGCAGCTGAAAGGGGTTCTCCCCCTCGGCATACACGAAGATCAGCTCTTCGCAGGAAAGAAGCTTTTCATACCAGCTGAACACTCTCGCGCACAGTCCTGTCTCCGTCCCCTTCAGCACGCATTTGTACTGCTCTCCCACCACCGGGAGAATCACCCCGTAAATGCCGTCCTTCCTTTTGTAAATCAGACCCTGTGTCTCATCCGGCACTTCTGAGAACGAACCGGCAAAGCAGGGGGCACACCAGTACTCGGTCAGCCGGAAAACTGCCATACACCCCTCTGTCTCCCCCTCCGGGTCAATATCCACTTTTATACCGAAGTCAGGATCCAGCGGCTCCCCGGAGAGTGCTTTTGCATAAACCGCACTGACCCCCTGGGGAAACGCCTCCTCCTTTACCCTCACCCTCCCGGCCGGATCCCCGCCGGATATTGTCCGCATCTCAGGTATCAGTTTCATATGGACTCCTTTCCGTGCGCCACACTGCTTCTTTGGTCCGCACCCCTATTCTACCAATACCGCATTCTGGAAAAAGCGCTGGAACCTTTCCTCTCTGTTCCTGACATCCCCCAATGGAAACTGCATCCCAAGCATATCATATTTTGCCCCGGCCAGAGGATTATATTTCAGCAGCTCCACAGGATTGTCTCCCGCAATCTCCGATATCTGACTCAGATTTTCGGCCGTATCCGTAATCCCGGGAATCAGAGGCACGCGAAGGACAAACTGCTTCCCGCACTTTTTCAGATACTCGACGTTGCGCAGTATCAGTCCATTGTCCACACCGGTATACTTCCGGTGCATCTCCGGGTCAGCCAGCTTGATATCCTGCATAATCAGGTCAAAATGTTCTATGACCTTCCGATAGGTTTCCTCCTCCGCATAACCGCTTGTCTGTATGGCTTTATGCATCCCTTTCAGCCGTTTTGCAAGGGCACAGACAAAATCAGCCTGCAGCAGAGGCTCTCCTCCCGAAACGGTCACACCGCCCTGAGACAGATTGAAAAAGTCGTTGTACTGAATGACCTTCTCCGCCGTCTCCTTTTCCGTGACGCGCTGACCTGAGACAGTAAGGCAGCCGTTGGCACAGGCGTGGATACACCGGTTCCAGGGGCTGCACTCGCTGTGCCCGCATGGAACCAGGCAGTTTCCGCAATGAGTACACAGGTTTTTCCTGTAGAGAAGCTGTGCCTGCGGCTCCAGTCCCTCAGGGTTATGGCACCATATACATCTCAGCGGACAGCCCTTCATGAATACTGTGACCCGCATACCCGGTCCGTCATGAATGGAAAATTCTTTTATGTCAAATATGATCCCTTCCATTTCCCTGTCCGCCTTTACACCTCATACTGCTGACGCATGATCACATGGTCCTGAAAATCCTTATCCAGTTCTACAAAATACGCGCTCCATCCCCATATTCTCACCACAAGCTGCCTGTAATTCTCCGGATGCAGCTGGGCATCCTTCATTTTTTCCGTATTCACCGCGTTCAGCTGCAGCTGATGCCCGCCCATGGTAACATAAGCCTTTACCAGCGCCGCAATCTTTTTCACATCCTCCTCTCCGTTGAACATGGAAGCGGCAAATTCCAGGGTGAGCGGTCCTCCGTTGATGGCCCTGGTAAAGTCCGGCCGTGAAAAAGATTTGATCACCGAAAAGGGTCCTTTGACCTTTGTCATAAGGCTGGGAGAGAAATTCGTGCCGAAGGGTTCTCCCTTTCTCCGTCCATCCGGCGAAGCCCCCATCTCATTGGCATGCCAGAGATAATACATGGCCGTTCCCGTACCTGCTCTGTATTTTCCGCCTCTGCAGTTGACCCGGCCCTCCAGAGCGTCCGAGAACATTCCCAGAAGTCTCTCAAGAAGCTCGTTCGTGGATTCTTCATCGTTCCCCAGCTTCGGCGCCTCATTCCTCAGCATTGCAAGCAGCGTGGGGTTATCCTCATAGTTGGTATCCACTGCATGAATCAGCTCTTCCCTGGAGACACTTTTCTCCTCATAGATATATTTCCGGATGGCTGCAAGGGAATCCACCGCCGTTGCAATTCCCGTGCCGTGCAGGCCGAAATTGTTATATTTTCCGCCGTCATAGATACCTCCGTCCATCATCACATTCATAAACGGTGACGGCACGAACCAGATATCCTTTATCTTATCACAGATTCCATCGCACTCAAGCACAATCTTTTTTCGGACAGCCTCCAGAAATTCCTCAAACGTTTCACTTCTCCCCAAATCCTCATGCAGGCATTTGTCAATCACCATGGGAAAGGAGAGCGCCCCGATATTGGCCACGTCCGCGCCATTGTACGGTATGATGAACTCCCAGCAGGCCGCCACCACATAATTGCGCGCATCCTCCGGTTCATACCCCAGCTTTAAAAGTCCGTCGATCACCACATCGTCATTGGAATATTGCGGGAAGCCCAGTCCCGCTTTGGTCAGTTCACTGCCCAGTTCAAATACCTCAAGCGGTGTGTCCCTGTTCACCCGGAGATTAATCTTCGGATCAATCAGCATCAGTTCTCTGCTGGCGCGCAGACACAGCGCTGAAAGCAGGTTGAATCGCGCCTCCGCCTCGCCGTCCGTTCCACCCAGAACCATACTCTGACCATTGTCTCCCTGCTGCACCCCCACGTACAGGTCACTGTCCTTATTAAAGGAGATAAAAAAGTCCTCCAGCAGCTCCAGCGCCGTCTCCTCCGTATAGATTCCCTTCTCCATATCCGCCTTCAGATAAGGATACATATACTGATCAAAACGTCCCACTGTGACATGGTAATTTCCCTCAAGCCACAGGCTGAAATGAATGATCCTGAAAAACTGAAGAGCCTCGAAAAAGTTCCGCGCACCCTGACGGGGAATATGAGACAGCGCCCGGGCGATTTCCTTCTTTCCCTGTCTCTCCGCCTCCTGACAATATCTGTCTGACAGGGTAAAGATGGCATCTATCATTCTCTTTCCGTATTCGTCAGCTTCTTCCCTCAGAGACACAAGCCCTCCGCGGATTGCCTTCTCATAGTTTGGAGAAAGATTGGACAGATACCCCTTTTCATGGATAAAGTGCTCCTTTCTGATTTTGGCCCACTCCTCTTTCGTAAAACAGTCCGGCATATTTTTCACCGTACGCATATAACAGATTCTTTCCTCCGGCAGGAATGTGGGAGTCTCCAGAGAGGTCAGCAGCTCAAACCTTCTGGTCATCCTTTCCTTTGGGGAAAGGCCCAGACGCCTGTATTCCTCACTTATGTTGCTAATCCCGGTAAATTCTTTTCTGAATTCATGATGCTTATGAGAAGTAATATAGTCAAGCAAAACCTGATTCATACAACACCTCCATATTAAATGTGTCATGAAAGGAAGCTTCATTAACGTTAATATTAATGGACATGGTTTCCCTTACATTCCACTTCCTTCTACACTTTTTCGATTTACCTGCATATGCTTTCGCATGATATTAACGTTAATGTAAATATCTCATATTTTTCTGTCTCTGTCAACCCTTTTGTACGATTTCTTCAAATACTCCCCGTCCTGTTGCCAGCCCGTCCCCATATACATCCTCAAAAATAATTTCATGCAGGTAGGGTCTGATATTCCGAACCTGTTCTCCATTGACTGTAATATTCTCTGCATAGACTTTTTTCACCTTACAGTCCACATAGGGGTCGAAGATCTCCATCCCTTTCTCCGTCCGAATCGATTTGGGACCCACACACGCCAGAAAGGACATGGGATATTTTTCCCGATACAGTCGGATATTGATATTCTCAAAGCTGATATTGCCAATGTTCGCACCGATTTCAAAGCCGGCAAAAGCGCCTCTTATTCTGTGGGATGTCAGATATTCCTCAAATTTATCCACAGGAAGCTTCAGGTCGATGGTAATGTCTTCGAAAAAGAGGTTATCCCCGCTTCCCACCATTTCTCTCTTCGGCTCTTCTCCAATCTGATACGGCGGTGTCTGAAGATAGATCTTGAACGTACGAATACCGGACACATTTTTAATGATAAAATCCTCGGCCCTGCAGTCTATACAGGAACCGTCCGCATAATAATGCATTCCGGGAGCTATCCTCAGCGCTTTATAACTGCTCTCCGGCGCAAGTCTCAGGTTCTCGCACAGAACCGTCCTGACCGGTCCGAAATTCACGGTGGAATTCGGCCAGTCATACATATTCAGCGCCACGAGATCATCGCCCGCTTCTCCGGCAATATTCCGTATAATGAGATTCTCGGAATTACCATTGATATGCAGTCCGTCCGCGTAACAGCTCTCAAAGGTAATGTTCTCGAAAATGGCATTGGTCATCTCTCCCGCCTGAACAGCAAACCCCGCAGTATGAGCAAATGTCATATTCCGCAGACTGAGATTCTCAATATTGTTAAACAGCATGCAGGTTGACACTCCGTAAAAGCTTCTGTTTTCGTCATACATGCCGCTCTTGCCATATCCGGCACGGAAAGTCCAGGACTCCTCCCAGCGGCCTCCCGTAATGGAAATGTCGGAATCCCGGTCCTTCCCATCTGGCGGACAATCTGTCCCGTCCACAGTATGTTCATTCCGAAACATCAGCACCTTAATTCCTTCCAGCTGCCGTATCACGGCATTCTCATCTGCCCTGATATGACGTCCTGAGGGAATGATCACAGAACCGTCCATATAGTAGGGCTCATCCTTCTTCGGAATGTAGATTGCCTTCTGCTCCCTCAGCGCAGCCTGAATCGCATCCGTCCAGATTTCCTGTCCCTGACTGTTGAACCGTATATACCCACTGTATTCATTGATATCCACATATTCTTCCGCCGCTGGAAGGATCTCCTTAAGGGAAGTCTCCACCTGGCTCAATTTGTCATATATCTTATTCTTTACCGCCTCCGCATTCATACTGTTCCAAATCCTTTCTGCTCTCCCATTCCTGCCGCAAAGCGTCTGTCCTCAATTATACCGACTGATAATCTCATTCTGCGCGCTTTCGTCAAGCTGCACGAACTGAACGCTGAATCCGCCGATACGCACGATCAGATCCCCGTGGCGTTCCGGATGCTCTCTGGCATCCAGCAGATCCTCCAGATTGGCCGTTGTAATCTGCGCCATCTGTCCGCCTTCCAGAAGGTAAGTGCGTATGGTAGAGGCAACATTGGTACGCAGCCCGGGATCGGATAACAGTTTCGTGGTCAGCACAACATTCAACGTAGTACCGCCCACCCCTTTTTCAAGAGGCAGTCTGGCCACTGAATTCAGCATGGCCGTCACGCCGTTTTTATCCGCGCCGGGGCGGGGACCGATGCTGTTGCCCAGCGGTTCGCCCGCAAATCTTCCGTCGGGAAGCGCCCCTGTCTTCTTCCCGAAGCCGATGCCTCCGGCCAACAGGGAACAGGCTCCGGTATAGACATCTCCACGGATGGATTTATATTTTCCGCATTCACTCCAGAATAAATCCAGCACCCGCGCTGCCATTGCATCGGCCTCCCGGTCATCGTTGCCGAATTTGGGGGCCATATTCAACAGCATCTGCCTCTCCTTTTCATAGCCCTCAAAGTTCGCAGCCAGCGCGGCGACAAGCTTCTGCCTGGATATCTTCCCCTCCTCGAATACCAGCTTCTTAACCGCCGTAAAGGCATCTGCCGCCGCCGCAAGACCCGCTGTCTCCACAACGCCGTAATTATATATGGGGCCGCCGGCATCATGAGGCTTTCCCTTCTCCAGACAGCCTGCCGTAAAGGGCGTCTTCACCAGCTTTGCAAAGTTGGCCGCGCGCACCTCCTGGCCGCAGTCACACAGATGGCAGAATATTTTTACAAAATACTGCAGCTGGGTCTGAAACGCCGAAAAGAAATCCTCAAAGGATGCGAAATCCTCAAATCTGCCGGTGTCCGGTCCGACCCGCACCGCGGGATTTGAAGTGCTCATGCCGCCGTTCATGGCATATTCAAAAAGCTTGGCCAGGTTAAACTGCCCGTCCTCGCAGCCAAAATTACTCTTTCCCGGTATCTCAATCTCCTGACAGCCCAGCATAGTGTAATCCAGCGCATCCTCAAGGGGGGTGCCGATTCGCGTAAGGCCGTTTATCACCGTTTCGTCGCTTACCACCGTGGGGTCGGACATTCCCTCCGACCAAAGCTGCACCGCAAGGGCCAGCATTTCTCCGGGTGAATTTTTATGTATACGCACCGACATGCGCGGATGGGTGTCATGAATATCACGCAGTATCTGCAGCAGCAGATAGGACAGCTCGTTGGTGGCGTCGGTACCGTCCGGTTTCCGGCCGGAAAGCGTCACATTGTGAGAACCGTTTTCCCAGATTTTGAAAACCAGGGAAACTATGGAATCCTCGGTTGTGATAACGTCTCCCTCTTCTTTCGACCTTTGATAAAAATGATAGAGGTACTGGTCCATGCGCCCCATGCAGTCCACCCAGTCCCAGAGAGACAGACACCATACCAGCTGTACCGCCTGATACAGCTTCTGTGGCTTTCTGTGAGCCACATACCTGCAGTTTTCCGCTATTTCCCGATAATACTGTCTCTGCGTGTCGGTAATCTCTTCGTTTTCGGCAAGCTGTGCGGCAGTCTCCGCATAGGTTTCCAGCCACCGGGACATCCCCCGGATAATGATACGGTTTGCCTCATAGAAATCCGCGCTCTCCCGGTCTCTCACATTTTCGGCGGCGTATCTGTCTATCAGGGCCAGCATGCCGTCCAGGCCGTTTTCCAGAAGCCTGGAATAATCGGGCACAGTATGCCCCTGATAACCGCCTGCGTGAAACAGCGCATCCTTCTCCAGCGCTTCGAATTCTGTCCTGCCGATGATGCGCCGGCCCTCCTCCGCAATGTGGCTTTTTGTCAGCGGAGCCAGCCTGTGGTAGAGGACTTCGGCCTGTTCCCTGTTCAAATGTGGATCCTCCAGCACGCTCTCCGCGCCCCGAATACCCAGGCTGAAATGTTCTATCAGGGCATATTGCGGGCGGGTGATACCCACCACAGCTTCGTTTTCAAATATTACAAAGGGAGTTTCCATCCAGGAGCGCACAATACTGTTGGCGAGGTTGATCACATAGGGCGCATCCGGATGCTCCGTGAATTCAGCCAGAAACGGATTCGTCATGTCGTCCACCTCTACCGGACAGCACCAGGTCTTCTCCCGGTATGTGAATATCCGCACCCTTGCGCTGATCTCCTTTTTTACCGCCGCCATACGGGGGGAAAGCACAATTCTTTCCTCTGTGCTTGTGTAATCTTTCATCTGTCTTCTCCTTATATCCGTTTTCCGTAGCAGTTCAGACGCTGAACTGTTACCCTTTTTCTTCCTTTTCAGACATATTCCGGTAAAAATCAGCTTATGACACATTTTTTACCGCATAGCCGGGTAATCTCCTCGCAATAATGCTCCATATCCGCGCGCTCAGGCGGCTCGGTGTCATACATACCGTCGATTCCCAGCTTCTCCGCCTTGCCCAGCCCCAGCCTGTGAAAGGGTTCCAGCTGCACCTGACAGATGCAGGTATACTTTCCGGCCGTCCCGGCGATACCACGAATGTGTTCTTCACAGATATTAGCTCCCGGCACCATGGGACAGCGCAGAACCACCCTGGCCCGCACAGCCTCCAGTCTGGCGAGATTCTCCAGGACAGGTGCCTGCGGCCCGCCGCAGAGTCTCCTGTGCATTTCCTCACCCGTGGCCTTATAATCATAATAAAATAAGTCCGTAAACTGTGCGGCCTGCAGCAGCTTATCAGGGTCCACCATTCCGCAGGTCTCCACACAGCTTGTCAGGTTCTGTCTCCGAATCTCCTTCAGCAAAGCTATGGCAAAGTCCGCCTGCAGCAGCGGTTCCCCTCCGGAAAGCGTCACGCCGCCTCCGCTTTCCCGGTAAAACGGCTCGTCCTTCATGATTTCCGCCATGACCTCTTCCACGGACAGCTGTATGCCCACAAATGACAGTGCCTGCGTACAGCAGACCGACGCACAGGCCCCGCATCCGGTACACAGCCTTCTGTCATACATGTGCGCCCCCTGTGTAAAAGCATGGGCGCCGCTTTTGCAGACTGCGGCGCAGTCCCCGCATCCGATGCACCGGGCGGCATGATACATTACCTGGGGCGCAGCTGAGAACCCCTCCGGGTTATGGCACCACACACAGCGCAGAGGACAGCCCTTGAAAAATACCACCGTTCTGACACCCGGTCCGTCAAAAAGAGAAAAGCGCTGCATATGAAAAATACTGCCAGTCATATCATTCCTCCTGTTCCAGTTCCGCATCCGCCCGGACAGCCGCCAATTTACTTTAAATATCCCTGTGTCCTTCCGGCACCGCGGAGTCAAGACCGCATCTCCGGAAACAGTTCAGGCAGGGCAGATTTACAGGCCGGGAATTCTGTGCCATTTTCCTCCCGTAAAGTCGGGAAAATCCACCACCGCGCCCCCTTTGATGACGGACATTTCCGAGAGCGCGGTAACGGCCATCCAGCACGCCGCATCGTACACATCCACCGGCATTGGCTTCTCTTCCCGGAGACTGCGGAAGAAATGCAGGAATTCCAGCCAGTCCATTCCGTCATGTCCTCCTCTGACGCCATCCCTGATATACTCCTTCCAGATGGGATGATCGTACTCCTCCTCGTAGCCTTCGGCGTTGCCGATACAATGCTTCCTCCAGTCAAAATCATGGGCGAGATCCTCTTCCCGATCCAGGAACACAGAATCCGTAGCTTCTTCGTACATTCCCCTCGTTCCTCTGACTGTGAAATTGCGGCTGTAATATCTGGGCAGCGTCGTGTCCAGTGTAATTGTGATGGTCTCTCCCCGGGCACATTTAATGACTGTGGTCACAATGTCTCCCTGGGCAAAAGTCCTGTTTCTCAGAAATTCGTCATCCTTTTTCTGTCTTTCGATATAATCCCGCAGGCCTGCGGCTTTGGAGGCTGTGGAAGAAAGTGTCAGCATCCGGTTCCCATGATTGATATCAAGCACCTTTGAAATGGGGCCCAGCTCATGGGTGGGATAGTTTTCACAGTTTCTGCTCAGATAATTGCGGAGCCTGTAGTGACGGTTCTCTTTTCCGAAGGCAATCTCATTGCGCAGGTCATGATGATAGCCTCCCGCGCAGTGTACCACCTCACCGAACAGACCTTTTCTGACCATATTCAGCACCATCAGCTCCCGTCTGCCAAAGCAGCAGTTTTCCAGAAGCATAAAAGGTGTGCCTGTCCTCTCATAAGCCTCCACCAGCGCAAAGCAGTGCTTCAGTTCGTAAGCGCCGCCTACTTCCATGGCTGTGGCCTTGCCTGCATACATGGCCTCCAGGGCGATTTCCACATGGCTTTCCCAGGCTGTGGCAATGATGACGGTATTCACATTGTCATCCCGGATCACCTCATGATAATCGGAATATGCCGCAGGCTTCTGCTGTCCTGCGTTCGCCACTGCCTCTGCCCCTTCCTGTGTCCTGTCCTCATAGACGTCACAGACAGCCGTTACCTGTTCTCCCTGTTTTAACACCACGTCACGCAACAGTGACAGCCCGCGGCAGCCTAATCCGATAAATCCAATCTTAATTGCTTTCATAACCATCAGCTCCTGTTTTTACTGCGATTTTTATCTCCATTATAGCTCATTCTCTTTAAAAAGGCCTTACGCACTTTGCCCATGCCCGGGCAATCACCCAGTGGCCGGCCGCGGTGGGATGCACTCCGTCCCAGGTCCAATGATCCGCCGGATGCTTCTGCTGTGCCTCGTCAAATGCCCACTGCAGATCCACATAATCCAACCCGAATTCTTCCGCAAGTCTGCGTGCAATCTCTCTGCGCAGCTTTACCTCACTATAGAAAGTATCCCATTCCGGGTCGGTGACAGTCCCGTGGGTCACATAGGCTCCCATGAGAACAATCCGGACCCCGGGCAGCTCCTTGCGGGTCTCCCGAAGCAGAATTCTGTACACTTCCTCAAAAAGCTCCGCATCCACGCCATAGTGATTGCTCACTTCATTCCAGACATCATTGACTCCGATGAGAATGGTCACCACATCCGGCTTCAGATTCAGGCAATCCGGCTTCCATCTCACAAGAAGATTCGTCACCTTGTCTCCGCTGACCCCGGTGTTCATCACTTCACAGTCACCCAGTGCGGTAAGTTCCGCCTCCAGCAGTCGTACATAGCCGCCTCCTGTGGCGTGAGGATTTTTATAATCACCACGTCCGCAGTCTGTAATGGAATCTCCCTGAAATAAGTATCTCATTTTGTTATAAACCTCCTCTTCATTCTTCCTTCACCGGGACACATCCTGAATCCGATATGGCATAATGTCCTTATTCAGGGCAGGAGACGGCCGAATGGCCATCAATACCATGTGCGGGCTGTGCACATGGCATAACAGTTCCGGCAGTTCACTGACCTGTTCGGTCTCTTAACATACACCCCGTCTGATATAACGAAAGGGAGGAAAAGCCTCCCTCCCTTCGTTGCAGTTATCAGCATTCTCTCTGTATCAGTTCATATTTCTTGTATAAGCAGACTGGACAGCTGCCAACACTTCGTCCGCATGATAGGTGTCCTTGCAGGTGGCCTTAATTGTCTCCCAGTTGTCAAAGCTCTCCGTTCCCAGAACCAGTCCGATCATCTTCTCCTGGCAGAAGCTGTCCAGGTCTGCAAAGTAGCTGCCGTAAACACCGGACTCTTCATCATTCATAGGAGTGTCCGTGCCTGCATAGGCATCAAACCGGGCATAGACGTCTGCAAAGCCTTTCTGTATTTCATCCATGTACATCCCCTCGCCGATGACCTCACCCGCCCAGCAGGTACGTTTTGCCAGACCATTTCCCTTTTCATCCTTCCAGCGCTCCTCCTCGGGCAGCAGCTGAATATTGCCCTGGGCATCTCTTGTGTAGCTTAAGCCTTCCAGACCAAAGCTGTATATTGTCTGACCTTCTTCGCTAAAGCAGTAATCGCAGTATCTCATGGCTGCTTCCACATTCTCACAGGATGTGGAAACGGAGAAATTATAAAAATAGAGTGTCTTTATTCCTGAAAGCGCATAATTGTACACCTTGTCGCTTTCTTCCATTTTCAATGCGGGAATCGCTATAAATTCCGCGCCCTCAACTTCACAGTTTTTCACGGAAGTGGCAGAGTTGCTGGCCTGCTGATTTGCGGCAAACAGTTCTCCTTTGGCCAGCTTGCCCCGGACCTCGCCTTTGTTGGCGCTGGGGAAATCAGGGTCAAGCAGCCCATCCTTCCACCACTGGTTCAGCCGCTCCAAGAATGCCCTGTAATTATCGTCATACATGGCAAACTGCACGGTCTTCCCGTCCACGCTGTAGAAGGGATAAGAGCACTGGTACGCATTGCTGACACTGGAAAACATCCATTGCATATACAGCCAGCGCATTTCGGAAGAAAAGGGAATCATATTCGGATACTTCTCCTTGACTGCCCTAAGAACCGCTTCGAACTCATCTATGGTGGTGGGAACCTCCATCTGCAGCTCGTCCAGAATGTCCTTGCGAAGCACAAGCCCTCTGTCCTTCGCTCCATACGCGGTATCCTCAATGTTCGCAAAGCACCAGATCCTTCCGTCATCTGTGGTCACCTGGCTCCTGACATCCGGATTCTCCTCCAGATAGGCCAGATAATTAGGCATCCATTCGGGATGCTCATTCAGATCGATGATATACCCTTCGTCGATGGCGGCGGAAGGGCCGCCTTTATATGTCTTGTTAAAGTTGTTCACTATAATATCCGGCAGATCATGGGAAATCAGCATGTACATAAATTCCTCGCTGTCACTGCTGAGACTTACCCCATTGGTCTCGATATAAGCGCCGGAACCCTGAGAGAGCGCGCCTATGCCTCCCATCAGATACTTTTCAGGATCGGAAAATGCCTGCTCTGCGGTAAGGCTGCCCCATTCATTCTCCTCCTGGGAATAGTTAATTGTCAGCTTCACAGGTTCCATGGGATACGTAAATTCTTCCGGTGTCTCCTGTGCCTCACCCGATGTTCCTGACTCATCGGAGGAGCTGACGTTCTCCTGACTGCTGCTCTCCTGTGACGAGCCCAATGCTACACTGTCCTGTGGAGAATCACCCCCCCGCACCCGGCAAGCGTGCCCACACACAGCGCGGTTACGGAAAGCAGACTTGTAAGTTTCTTTGCACGTTCTCTCATTTCTTTTCCTCCATACATCAATTCGATTAACGGTTACATTCACTGCCATGTTCTAACCCAGATTGTATCATTAACGTTAATGCCTGTCAATGCTTTTTTTGCAAATATACACTTTTTATTCTTTTGCAAAAA
>JAAWLQ010000014.1 GCA_022797995.1 Lachnospiraceae bacterium | reverse complement strand
CCTGATATTGCGTCTACATATATTTTCTGTTCATCAATACGGAACTGTAACAGCTTCCCGGCCGCTCACTCTCCCACAAAAAGCGCTCTGGGCGTAATTTTCCGGATTTTCATGGAAAGCAGGCAGGCCGTCCCAAAGGTGAACAACACCAGCCCTGCCCCCGCAATGACATTGAAGGATATGGGCACCACAAAGTTACATTTCACAATCCCGATACCCCGCAGGAACAGCGCCGTCAGCGGATTGATAATAAGGCTGTTCACAAAGATACCTACAACCGTGGAAATCAGAACCGCCGGCATAAGGGACAGCGCCGTCTGCACAATCAGCTGTCCTGTGGTAAAGCCCAGTGCTTTCAGAATCCCATAGTCCCTCCTTTTGCTGTTCAACGTGGTCCGCACCAGCAGATACAGTACGAATACAATAATCACTGCGCTCAATCCCAGAATGGCGACGACAATGATGGTCATCAGCAGCACATACACTGTCGCTGAGCCCTCGATGGTGGTTCGGATATTGATCAGGGCGTTCACCTCGTTTCCGAATTTTTCCTTGATCTCCCTGTGGAATTCCTCTATGTCTACTTCCTCCGCCAGATTCAGATAGTAGCTTGCATGCTGCAGCACACCCAGCCTCTCATAGCCCTCCCTGGTAAGCAGACAATCCTTGCCCAGGTTATTGCTGATCTGGGTAAAGCCTGTTATCAGATATTTGGCTTCTTTGCCTTCCGCAGTTATCGCTATTTCGTCCCCTATCTCCAGCCCCTTCTCTCCAGCGTATTTTGCCGCAATGGCAATTTCGTTATCATATTTCGGAAATCTTCCGTCGAACACCACATTCTGATTGTTTACATCGGAAAAATCCTCCGAAAAAGTGGCAAGCAGCGTCGCCCCGTCCACATGGCATATTTCCACGGAGTTGTACAGATAAACCTTTTCCACCCGGGAATCGGCATGGAGCTCCCGCAAAAGCTCCTCTTCCGTATCTGCGTTCACATTAATGCAGCTGTCCGCCGTCTCTCCCACAATCAGATTGATAAAAGGTGTCATATCCAGCACCATGTTTCGGATCATCAATCCGGAGAATACCACCACCAGCGACAGCACCACCATGGTGATGCAGACGGTCACATTGTTTTTGATTCCGGAAAAGGTTGTCTTCAGAGCCAGCGCAAGGTTCAGGGGTGCTCCCGTCTCTGACAGCGGAATGTGATTGCGCCGGAAGCTGTGAGTCTGAATTCCCTGCCTCAGAGCCGTAATGGGCTCCATTTTCCTGATTCTGCGGGAATAAAACCATACCGCCAGCGCAACCGCACCTCCGCATATGGCCAGTGTCAGAAGAAAAGGTACCGGCAGAAAATGAACCACATAGGGAATCCCGGTCTGTGCAATCATCATCTCGTTCACAAAGGGAAACAGGCAGTAGGAAATCCCCGCACCCGCCACAGCGGCCAGAAACGCCAGCCCCACAAACTGCATCAAAAGTGCCCCCATCAACTGGCGGCTGGTGTAGCCCACCGCTTTCAGCGCCCCCAGATTCTTCATATTCTCCTGAATGTAATTGACAACATTGGAGGCAATCACCACCAGCGCAATCAGGAGAATGAAAAAGGCCATGGCACTCATAACGCCTGCGCAAATCATCTGGGAAATATAGCGGGACTGGGTCACAAGCGCATAGCAATTACTGGCTGTCCTGGCCGCGGGATATTGAGAGGACACTTTGCTTTTCAGCATTGCCTCAAAATTCTCGCTTTCTCCCTTATTTTTCAGCCGGATGGAGCAAAGTTTTGCCTTCGGCGCGTAGCCCGACTCCTCCAGCTCCGTATACTTATCCTGGGTCAGAATCAGCTCACACATGGTACAGTTGTGAGAGCCCGCCATTATACTGTTGAAAAAGCCGCATATGGTATACGACATTTTATTGCTCCCCACGGAAATCTCCACCGTTTTTCCCAGGGCAATCTCCTCTGATTTATACAGCAATGGCATATAAATCCCACTTTCTCCGCCGCCCTCTTCCAGGATTTCCACCCTGCCTATTGGCCGGGAGACAGCCGCCTCCTTCTCCAGAAATATCAGTTCCGAGTTCGTCTCTCCCCCGTTGTAAGTAAAAGAACCCACCATATGCATACAGTCACTCAGGAAAAAGGCATCCGTCCCCTCTTCCTCTTCCAGCGTCCGGACGACGAATTCCCGTATCTGTGTATCCTCGCCGTCCACCGCAAATGTCACATGCTCCGCGTTCAGACTTTCATGCCTGCGGTCAAAATTCTGCCTGTAATCCATAGACAGCATAAGCCATAGATTCAGCATCATCGCCGCCAGGAACACAAGCACCACAATTGCAGCACCCTGCCCCTTCGCCCTCCTCAAGTTAGCCCTCGCAAGTAAAAACCCTTTTTTCATATTCTATCCATACCCTTCCTATCCCAATTACCATCCTGGATTGCCACACTCACGTTCTTCCACATGAAACCTGAAGCTTCCTGACGATACAACCCGGCAATGGGAAGAACGCTGCCCTTGCGTTCTTCCGCGTGGAACATAGAACTTCTTGGCGTCCCATCCAATGATGGGACGTCATTAGAAGTTCTTTCCACGCTACCACCCCATCTCCTGCAGGAAAGCCGAAAGCTTCTCATGCCGTTCCTGATCTCCATGCCGATACTTCCCCAGATTACATTCCCCCAGAATCACGCCGTCCTTCAGATACAAAATGCGGTTCCCCCGCCTGGCGGAACGCATGTCATGAGTCACCATCACCACGCTCTGTCCCTGTTCGTTGAACGCAGTCAGAGTATCCAGCACATCCAGCCCGGTTTTGGAGTTGAGAGCCCCGGTAGGTTCGTCTGCAAAAAGGATTTCCGGACTGTTGATCAGGGCACGGACCATCCCCGCCCGCTGAGCCTCGCCGCCGGAAATCTGCGTGGAGAATTTCTTCTGCAGCTCCGGCGAAATTCCCACCGCCTGGAACAGTTCTTCTGCTCTGGCCAGAAGCTCTTTTCTGTTCCTGTTCGCCAGCAGTCCCGCCGCCAACACATTATCCATCAGAGACATGCCGTCGATCAGGTAAATCTGCTGGAAGACAAACCCACAATGCCTGCGGCGGAACACCGCCAGTCTGTCCTGACTGTAATCGGAAATCACCTCGTCTCCAAAGGTAATCTTCCCCAGAGACGGTCTGTCCATCCCTGACAGCGCATACAGAAGCGTGGATTTCCCCGCCCCGCTGGCTCCCATAATCACGGTAAAGTCTCCCCGGTAAAGCTCCAGGTCGATATTTTTCAGAATATGCTGCATCACCCCTCCGTTGGAAAAGGACTTGCTTAATCGCTCCGTTTTTAACAAAATTTCTTTCATGCCTGTAACCATGCCTTTCTGCACTTCTTCCTGTGCATATACCATTTTATCCTTTTTATTCTTAACAGTCTTTATGCAATCCTTACGGAATTCTTAAATCTTCGGCTGCCTGCGCAAAGAAAAATACAGGATGACCGCATGATAACAATCACCCTGTATTACTTATAATTTCAATATTTCTGGCGCTGTAAAACCATTTGGATACAGCAACTTTACATCAGCCTGTGCTAAGCGGACCATCCGGCGTATCAGCCCTATACCAGATGGCAGGCGGCCTGGTGGCCATTGCCGCAGTCCCTGAGCTCAGGTACCTGAGTGCGGCATTTTTCTGTGGCATGAGGACAGCGTGTGTGGAACACACATCCGGACGGCCGGTTCATCAGGCTGGGAACCTCGCCGGTGATTCCGGTGTGGCTGCGCCTGGCCTCAGCCTCCGGGTCGGGAATCGGTATTGCAGAGAGCAGAGCCTGGGTATAGGGATGGAGCGGGCGATGATACAGCTCATCCCACGGAGATATCTCCACACATTTTCCCAGATACATGACCAGAATCCGGTCGCTCACATGCCGGACCACGGAAAGGTCATGCGCGATAAAAAGGTAGGTCAGCCCCCGTTTTGCCTGAAGGTCGATCAGCAGATTGATGATCTGGGACTGGATGGACACATCCAGCGCCGAAATCGGCTCGTCACAGATGATAAAGCTGGGGTCGGAAGCCAGCGCGCCCGCAATACACAGCCGTTGCCGCTGTCCCCCCGAGAATTCGTGGGGCGCTCTGGTTTTGAGCAGCGGGTCCAGGCCCACAGCCTCAAACAGTTCATCCACCTTCCGGTCATATTCCGCTCTTGAGGCAGCCAGACGATGGACGCGGATTGCCTCGCCCACCACACTTCCCGCACTCTGTCTCGGATCCAGGGACCCAAAGGGATCCTGGAAGATAAACTGAACTTCCCTGCGCAGATCCCGAACCTTATTCTCCCGCAGCCCTGCGATATCCCGGCCCTTGAAAAGTATCTCGCCGGAGGAAGCGTCGTACAGCCGCAGCAAGGTTTTGGCAAGTGTGGTCTTGCCGCAGCCGGACTCTCCTACAAGTCCCAGTGTTTCGCCCCTGTAGATGGTAAAACTGACGTCATCCAAGGCTTTCACATCCCCCACCTTACGTCTGGTGATTCCCTGGGTGACAGGAAAGTATTTACACAGGTGCCGGACCTCCAGCAGAGGCTCCTTTGACAATGTCCGCTCCCCGGCCTTTTGCTCCCGGGCCATGGAGGCGGCTTTCAGCTCATCCCGTTGGAAATAGCAGGCCGCGCTGTGGGTGGGAGAATACTCCTGTACAGGGGGAGCTTTCGGTTCCCGGCACTGGGGCTTCGCATAAAAGCAGCGGGGTGCAAAGGGACAGCACCCTGTCTTCTGTGCCGGGTTCAGCGGCGTGCCTGAAATAGCCAGCAATTTGTTGGCTTTGTCGCTGTCAAGCCGGGGAATGGCACGCAGCAATCCCATGGTATAGGGGTGGCAGGCGTCGGAAAAAAGCTCTCTGCATGTGCCCCGTTCCACGATATTTCCCGCATACATCACATAGATGCGGTCGGCGTACCTTGCAATGATGCTCAGATTATGGGTGATAATGATCAGCGCGGTATGTGTCTTGCGGACAATATCCCGCAGCAGCTCCAGAATCTGCTCCTGGGTAGTCACATCCAGGGCGGTGGTCGCCTCGTCCGCAATCAGCAGCCGGGGATTGCAGGACATGGCCATGGCGATCATCACACGCTGGCGCATGCCGCCGGAGAACTGGTTGGGATAGTAATCAACCCTGCTCTGGCTGTCCGGAATCCCCACCATGCCCAGCAGCTCAATGGCACGTTCCCGGGCTTCCTTCTTTTTCATGCTCAGATGCAGCATAACACTTTCCTGAATCTGTTCGCCCACGGTCATCACCGGATTCAGGGAGGTCATAGGCTCCTGGAAAATCATGGAAATGCCGCCTCCGCGCACCCGGCGCAGCTCGCTGCCTTTGGCATTGTATTGCAGAATATCTTTCCCCCCAAAAAACGCCTCTCCCTTTAAGATTTCGCCCGGCGGCATGGGAATCAGCTTCAATATGCTCATCATGGTGACGGACTTCCCGCTTCCGGATTCTCCCACCACACCCACAATCTCGCCGGGATCCACGTAGAGCGACACATCGTCCACCGCCCGGATCAGTCCGTCCCGGGTGTGGAAAACGGTCTGGAGATGCCTGATGTCCAGCAAATGTTCTTCCATCTTCCGCCTCCTTATATTGTGCCTCTGAGCCGTGGGTCAAGCGCATCCCGCAGCCCGTCGCCGAAAATGTTAAACGCAAGTACCAGAAGGATAATCGCAATGCCGGGAGCCAATGCGAACAAAGGCGCGTCATAGATATAAGAATACCCGGCGTTTACCATTGCCCCCCAGGAGGCGGTGGGCGGCACTATGCCTGCACCCAGAAAGCTCATGGCCGCTTCGGCCAGGATGGAGCCGCCGATGCTCTGGGTCATGATGACAATGATGGGGGACAGGCAGTTGGGAAAAATGTGCCGTACCATGGTGGCCAGATTGGAATTGCCACGAATCCGGCTGGCAGCCACATAATCCATTTCGCGGATACTGAGTACCTGTCCGCGCATCATCCTTGCAAAGCCGGGAATCGCCGAGATACCCAGCACGAAGATGAGCATTGGGATACTCCGCCCGAACACGGCCACCAGTGCCATAGCTAAAATAAGCGGCGGAATCGCCATCTGCGCCTCCATGATTCTCATCAGGATATTGTCAACCCATCCGCCAAAGTACCCGGACACCAATCCGATGGCGCAGCCAAGAGCGGCGGCGATGAAGACAGCCAGAATCCCCACCATAAACGCCACTCTGGTGCCATAGACGATACGGCTGTACAGATCCCGGCCCAGCTGGTCCGTTCCCAGCCAATGCTCGGGGGAGGCGCCGGCCAGACGGTTGGACAGATCCTGCTCGTAGGGGTCGCAGGGAGCCATCAGCGGTGACGCTATGGCGCAAAATGCAAAAAACAAAATAACGATGGCGGAGATCAATACGATCTTCCTCCCAAATAAAACAGCCAGAAATCGTTTTACGCGTTTTCCCATGTTCCCACCTCCCTATTCAAGCCTGATGCGCGGATCCGCATAGGCATATGCAATATCCACCAGCAGATTGCACAGGCAAGTGATCGCCGCCATGAAAAGCAGGCTGGACTGCAGAAGCTGATAATCACAGAAATTGATTGCGATCACCATAATCTGTCCCATACCCACGATATTAAACATGGTTTCCACAATGGCGGAGCCGCCGATACAGCCTCTGAGCGTTGTGCCCGCCATGGTGAGAATCGGAATCAGACTGTTTTTGATGGCATAACGCCAGAGCACCTTTCCCTCCGGCAGTCCCTTGGAACGCGCAGTACGCACATAATCCTGATGAATCACCTCCAGCATGCTGGAACGCATCTGCCGGGTGTAGGATGCCACCCCGCCCAGACTCATGCAGATCACCGGGAGAATCATCTGTCTGATACTTTTGCCAAAGTCCACCCACGGAAGGGTAAATCCATAAGAGGGAAGCCATTTCAGCTGAATCGAAAATACCAGCACCAGCAGAACCGCAATCCAGAAATTAGGCGTCGCCAGACCGATATTCGCAAGCACAGTGATAACCGTATCGGTTAAAGTACCGCGCTTTACGGCCGTAATCGCACCGAACAGAATGCCCAGAACAATGCTGACAACAGCCGATACGACTCCCAGTATCAGCGTGACCGGCAGCCGCGAGGCAATCAGCTCATTCACATTTTTGTTAAAGTGGTAGGAATATCCCATATCCCCCCGCAGCATTTTCCCCAGCCAGGAAAAATACTGTTGGATCAAAGGCTTGTCCAGTCCCATATTCTTGTACACGGTATCATGATATTCTTTTGAAATATTTTCCCCCAGCATGATGTATACGGGATCGCCCGGGATAAACTGGATCAGCGCGAAGGCAAGCACCGAAACCAGTAGCAGAATAAGAACTGTCTGCAGAAAACGTTTGAAAATAAATCTCCCCATCGCTCAAGTCTCCGTCGTATAATAGCCAGATCAGGTATCCTTCATTTTTATTCACTCAGCCAGATTGCTTCCGGTGTCCATTCACACAGCCATGTCTCAGCCATACCGTGATCGCGGACAGTTCCATTTGAGAAATTAATCAATGCGGGAGTGTCGTACAAAGGCGTATACAGGCAGTATTCCTCGGTGGCCAGCCGCTGCAGCTCCATCATTGCCTCGTGTTGTTCCTCCGCTGTCCTGGCAGTCAGGCACTTGTCATAGCATTCGAAGATACCTGCCTCCTCCATGTCGATGGTATCGATGGCATACACCACCGGCGGATTGCCGAAGAACAGATGCCAGGTTTCCACAGTGGTAGGTGCCCAGAAGAACGCACAACAGGTCCAGGGATCCGTTGTACCATACATATTCCGGCTCACATCGCCGGTGCGGGTATCACCCTCCACCTGAAAGCCTGCCGCCTCCAGCATGCCCTTTACTGCCACGAACATATCCTCGTTTGCAGGCTGGTAATAGATGGTGATGACGCACTCGCCCTCCTCATATCCAGCCTCTCGGAGCTTCTCCTTCGCTTTTTCCACATCGTAAGGATACCCGGCTACCGCTTCATTGTATTCCTTGCTTCCGGGTACCGCCAGCTGCTCTGATACGAAGCCGATACCTTCCGCAAAGGTGTCACACAGCGCCTGCTTGTCCAGCGCATAGCTGAATGCCTGGCGCACCTCCAGCTTGCTGATGGGGTCATCCTCATTGCCGCTGGCAAAGTAGATACCTGTCATCGTGGGAGAAATACAGGCATTGTTGCATATTTTCTCAAATCCATCCCGGCTCAGGCGGTTTGTCAGACTGGCGGAAGTGCCGAAAATCATCTGTGCTTCGCCGGTGCGGAAGATGCTCTCCCCGGTATTTTCCTCGGTATAGAAGATGATATCAATCCCATCCAGATAGGGCTGTCCCTCAATCCAGTAATCGTCATTGCGCACATATTTGATGCCCTCCGCGATATCATAGCTATCCATCACATAAGGGCCCGTCCCCACGACGCTGGTGTAGATGCCTTCCAGTCCCAGACGGTTATATTCTGTGGGAGAAATCATGGTGCCGCATTCAATACACAGATTGGAGACGGTACTGCTGCGCCAGTCTGTCAGCTTTACAGTGACCTCATACTCGCCGGTCGCCTGGAAGGACTCGATATTCCCGAAATAAGCGGAGGCGCTGCCGTTGTCAATGAAAATCTGCCACACATCACATACGGCCTGTGCGTTGAAAGCCGTCCCGTCGTGGTACTTCACACCCTCCTGAAGCTTTAAGACAACCTGCAGATTATCCGGATCCGGAAGAATCTCTTTGGCAAGCCAGCCGTAAACCTGGCCGTTCTCATCATAGCGTCCCAGCATCTCGATGGCCGGTTTGGAAGCCCACAGAGGCTGTACGCCGCCCACGATGGGAAAGCCGATATTGGTCAGCTGGGCCGGGAAAGCAATGGTGAGAACACCGCCCATCCTGGGGCCTTCTGCCTCCGCCTCGCCGCTCTGTCCATCGCCCTGCTGAGCGCCGCTCTGCTGCGTGTTGTCACTTTGCTGCCCATCCGATCCGGGGGTGTCATTTTCTGCGCCGCATGCTGCCAGAGTTGAGAGCACCAGCATACATGCCAGAAGCAGGGTTAACAATCTGTTACATTTTCTTTTTTTCACGATAAATCCTCCTCACAGAATAGATTTGCGGCCGGACAAAGAACCGGGCCGTTTTGTCTTGTGGTACAGATGGCAGACTTCCTTCCGGCACCCGTACGGTTTATAAGTTCCTTTATATCAAAGCCTTCCCAATTGACATGCCAAATCGGGGACTCAGATACATCTTTCCCGGAAGAAGCGGTCAACTTCCTCCAGCACATCCTGGGCATGGCAGAGGGCGACGCCATGGTCCGAATCCTGATATAATACCAGCTTGCAGTGCGGTACATTTCGTACTGTCCTCACCATGGCTTCCGGCCGGATAATGATGTCCTTCATACCGCCCAGCAGGATACAGGGTGTGCGGACGGTCTTCATCCATGCGATCAGTTCCTCCTCGGTCTGCATCCCGTCATCCACGCCATGTCCGAAATTCAGGGCGCGTTCCTGAGCATCCAGATTCATGCTGTGCTCATACTCATAATCTGCCAGCTGGTGGAGCTGGTCCCGCCAGTACTCTGTTGTGTAAGGCCGGTCAGCGGCCAGGATTCCTTTCCTTGTCTCCTCGCAGCGGGCCTGCCAGCCCTCCGGTGTGGCGCTGCGGGCGGCATCCCTGGCCCGGGCGGCACTGCCCGAGTAGGCGGTGTCTCCCTTGAAATTAGGGCCACACACCACGCCGGCAAATGCCAGGATGCGCTCCGGGCATTCCCGCATCATCTGCCACCCAAGTAAGGAACCATGGCTGATTCCCGTATATGCAAAACTTCTGACTCCCAGGTAATCTGCCACCGTCAGCATGTCCGGAAGCCAGTGCTCCGCTATATCATCCGTCTGCGGTACCCGGGAGGACTTCCCGTACCCCCGCATCTGGACCGCGATTACATGATAACCACGCTTTGACAGTTCTCGTATATAGGAGCAGTAATAGTCCAGATAAATAGAGGAAGTAAACACATACCGGTCTCCCTCGCCCCAGTCCTCATAGAACAGTTCAATGCCATCCGAAGTCCGTACATAAGGCATACTTAATTCCCTCCCTTTTTATTTTTTTTATCGATACCAATCTGGATCCCATACATTCCAAGGCCGGCGGCTACCATGAGGCCGATCAGGCCAAACATCGTCCCGTATCCGAATATACCGGAAAGCCATCCGCCCAGAGACGCGCCCACACAATTTCCAACGTCACTCCCCAGATAGCAGGTGGACATGGCGACGCCGCGTCTGTTCATGGGGGAACGGCGGGCACAGTCCGCCTGAATGGCCGCCTGCCCTGAACTCTGTGCAACCCCTTTGAGCAGGGCGGCTATTATAATAGTAAGAATCCCCCGGGATGCACCGATGCAGAACATTGCAGCCGCACCCAGAATCAGGCTGGGAATCAGCACAATGGAAAGCCCCTTTTTGTCCTGGAGTTTCCCTGCGGCAGGGCGAATCAGCAGAACGGCCACCGATGAAATCGTGAAGAAGATGGAAATATTGGCAATCCCACGTTCATCCCCCAACATGGACAGATAGGAGGAGGCCACACCGTTCATGACGGAAAATAATCCGCTGATAGCCGACAGCAGCAGGAGTTCTATCGCGAACAGTTCTCCCAGCCGAAGGGAATGCCGTTTTGGCATTTCTCCGGTTCCTTTTGGCCGCGTGCCAGGATCCGCCGCCGGTTGTTCCCGGCCGGGCAGAAAGGCCACACAGACAGCGGCTGTGGCAATCAAAAAACCGGAAACGCAAAACATGACGGTATATCCCTTTGCCTCTGCCAGCGCCAGCCCAAGGCTGGGTGCAAAGGACATTGCCAGAATCTGCGCCAGACTCATGTAGCCCATCCCCTCTCCCATTTTAGCGGAAGGGATGATTGCTGTGACCATGGCAAGCTGGATGGTACTGCTCATTGCAAAGCATGCGCCGTGCAGGATTCTGCACAAAAACAGGCCCACGAAGCTGTGACTCAGCGAATAGCCGAATGCCGCGAAGCTGACAAGTAGCGTAAACAGAAGCAGAAGCACTTTCCTTCCTCCCCGGTCTGACAGTATACCGGCCACCGGCCTTACAAAGATCGCCACAATGGAAAAAATACCCGTCAGGAAACCGGCGGCGGAAAGAGACATGCCGACACCCACAGCATATCGCGGAAGCGTTGGCATTGTCATAAAAAAGCCCACATTGCTGAACAGGCTGTAACCAAACAATAATAAAAAGGAGGAAGTCCAAAGGTTTTCTCTTTTTGAATTTTCTTTCTCTCGACTCAAATTCTCACCGCCTTATGCAAACGATTGCATTAAATTATTTATAGTATACTCTGCAAAATTTACTATGTCAAGCGTAATTTGCCATTTATTCTACAAATTGTCTTAATTTTTATGGTAAATTTTACCAATATATCTTTATGCAACATTTGCATAAAACCAATTAACACTTCTTGACAAAAGCAAATTGCATAAGTTAAAATAGGGGGCAGGACCATTCTATTCGGAGGTACAGTATGCCTATCAACAATAAGAAGAAAGTTTCGATCAGGGATATAGCCGAGTATTGTCATGTGTCACCCTCCACTGTTTCCAGGGTGATGAATGGGAACAGCCACATTTCAAAGGAGACACAGAAGAGGGTGATGGATATTGCCACGGCCTGGGGCTATGTTCCCAACGCGTCGGCAAAGAATCTTCGCATGCGCACCTCCCGTCTGGTTGGTGTATTTGTAAACACGCTGGATTACGGAATCTCTTCTATTATCATGTCGCGGCTCCATGATTGTCTGGCAGAGAAAGATTTTGCCTGCATTATCTGCAATATAGGCGCAAATGCGGAAAAAGAGGAGCATTATTACCAGATGATGCTTTCCATGAATGCCTGCGCTATTTTTCTGATTGTCAATCGCTGTGACAGCACGATTGACGTTAAAAGTGATATCCCCCTGATTTATGTCTACCGCTATCCCCTGCAGACACCGGCCAGCCCGTCGGTCTGCAGGGTTGAAACAGACAATTATGGTGCCGGTTATCAGGCAGGCTGTGAGCTGCAGAGGCTCGGCTGCAGACAGATTGCGGAGGTAAGGCTGATCAGCAGCGACAATCAATTTCCGTTGGGCCGCCATCTGGGCCTGCTCCAATCGCTGTATGACCACAACGTCACTTATGCGGAATCCCTGTCGATTGTGTCTGATCAAAATGATTATGAAATGATTCTGGAGAAAATTAACAGAAAATTAGATGAGCTGCCGGCGGCGGACGGGTACTTCTGCTCCAGCGACCATCTGGCGCTGGTGCTGATGGAAGCTCTGGAATTGCATCATTACCGGATTCCGGAGGATGTGAAGGTAATTGGCTGTAACGATATGTTATTGTCACTACATATCGGCAAGCCAATCTCCTCCATACGCCATCGGATAGAGGAGATATGCCGCGCGGCCATAGCGGTTATGGAACGCCTGATTTCCGGAGAAGAGCTGGCGGAGGAAGAGTACAGGCAGGTTTTTGAGACAGATTTTATCCCCCGGGCAACGACGTAATGTTGCCGGGGGATGTGTATTCATCTGTTTTGAAATAGCCATTTTGTTTAACCAGCTATTTACGAGGTGAGCTTCCAGATCACATTTTTTGTATTTGCAAATGCTATAATCAGTCTTCCTGTTCTTCAATCCTTCTGCGCTCAGCTTCAATCTCTTGCTGTAATTCTTCAGCAGCAGGCAGTGCAAAACGATAACGCGAAGCAAAAATCTGTTGGGCATCACTCAAAACGGAGTATTTGACGATTGCTTCATTCTTCTGAGAACACAGAATAATACCAATAGTGGGATTGTCATCCTCATTTTTATAAAGCGCATCAAACATTCGAATATAGCTGTCCATTTGTCCGATGTCACCATGCGTCAATTTTCCAATTTTCAGATCAATCAGCACATGACATTTCAAAATGCTGTGGTAGAATACAAGGTCAAGATAGAAATCTTCGTCTTCATAACGCATCAACTTCTGTCTGGCAACAAAACAGAAACCGCGCCCTAACTCCAACAGAAACTCCTGCAATTTATCAATCAATGCCTGTTCCAAATCAGACTCCCTCAAAGCCGGATAATTCTTGAGATCAAGGAATTCCAGCACATAGGGATCTTTAATAAAATGTTCCGCAGTCAAAGAGACTGTAAGTTCCTTAGCTTCGGCCTTAACAGGCATCTTGTCACTGCTTGCAAGAAGGCGTTCGTAATATAGTGTGGAAATCTGCCGTTCCAGTTGGCGGCTCGACCATGCGGAAGCGATAGCCTCATCCATATACCATTGTCTTGCCTGTTCATTTTCCACAGATAGCAGAACTCGGTAGTGTGTCCAAGTCAATTGCGAACGCAGCGCGTTCGTATTTGGAAATATCACATAAAACTTTTTCATTTGCTGTAATGTCCGCACAGAAAATCCCCTGCCAAAGTCCTCAGTTAAGCGGCTTGACAACTCCTGCAAGATGGCCTTTCCATAATCAGCCCGCGCATTGCCATTTTGTTCATATTCCACAATAATGCGCCCAATCTGCCAATAAGCCTGCACCATTGCGAAATTGACTGCACTATATGCCTGATTGCGCGACGACATAAGAGTTTCCTTTATTTCAGAATAGATATCTTCATAGGGAGTTGGTTTAAAGTCAGTCATTTATTAACCCTCCTGATTTTGGAAACATCGCTGCACTCATCAACTGTTTCCTCGTGATTGGCTTCATAACCTTCGTATTCTTCAATAAATTCGTATCCATGAATTTGAAAATCACGGACATCAACTTTGTAAGGTAGTAATAAACAGGAACCGCCCCGCCCGCTCAGAGCAATCCTGACGCTCACCCGCAGGCCCTTCTCTCCGTTCTGAACAATCAGCGCTCCCCCCATCTCCTTTAAAAAATAATCAGAGATATAGAGTCCCAGGCCCGCGCCCTCCACATTCGCCGCATTGCTGCCCCGCCTGAACTTCTCCTTTAAAAAAGGCAGTTCATCCTCTCCAACACCTCCGCCGGAGTCTTCCATTTCTACTGACAGACAGTCCCCGTCCTCCCGCACCGTTATCGTTATCTTCGTGCCGGCATATTTGTAGGAATTGGCGAAGATGTTATCAAATACCTGTTGCAACCGCAGCCTGTCCGCGTACAGAATGCAGTCCGGGATGGCAGGAATCACGGCCCGGTGCAGATAATCGGCATTTTCCAGCAAAGTCGCAAGCTCTTCGCTTCTAATATCCTCCGGGTTCACTGGCAGCTGCTGCAGTTCCTCCAGAGTGGCGGTAAAGAGATTATTGATCAGCGTGTTGATCTGGTCTGCTTTCTGAATAATCATCCGGTAATTATCCCGGATTTTCTCCTGCTCCGCAATGGCCGCCCCCACTTCGGAGGCAGCCTTAATGCTTGCCACAGGTGTCTTGATGTCATGGGAAAGCTTTGCCACCAGCTCCTTTTTGCCGGCATTGGCTTCCGCCTCCGCCTGTCTGGCCTTTTTCAGCTCTGCCCGCATCAGGTCAAAGCTCTCCGTGAAGGCACCGAAGAGATTCTGCCTGTCCATTTCCAGCGGGATGTCCAGATTTCCTCCTGCAACCCGCTCCGCAAAGCCTTTCAGCCTCCTGAAAGGCCTGATTACTCTGCGGTTCAGATATATCACATAGCCTATACACAGCCCGCACTGCAGCAACATGGCAGCCCCGGTAAAGAAAATGACGGACTCTCTCTGTCTCCGGAACAGCAGCGAAGTGTCGTTGTATATCAGGATTTTCCCCACTGTCTCACTGTCTAACTGAATGTCAAGGATAGTATCTCTGTGACGCACTGCGGCGTTGAGGCTTTCACTGAGCCCCGGCCCCGTTCTGAAAAGGACCTCGCCTTCCCTGTCCAGGACCACGTAGTCCAGGCCGGTAGAATTCTCATGATGGGCCATATCGTCCCAGTCCCGCTGGACGGACCTGACCGCCTCGTTGACCAGTACCGTGTCCTGCCCATCCTCTCTCTGACGGAAAGTGAAGAAGAAAAGCATCACTGCCTCCGCGGCAAATATGCACAGCAGGCAGACAATAAAGGTGCGTATCTTCATTCTTGCCTCATCCCCCTTCCCGCATCCACATAACCATTCGGCAGTCTGCCTGATCTGTATTGTACAAATCCAGGCCCCGACATGTGCTGTCTTTTATCCATATTATGACTATGCTGCGGCTCAGATCACTTCTCACACTACTGCCCGCTGAACCGATAGCCGTCTCCCCAGACCGTGATAATGTACTCCGGCCTGCCCGGTTCCCGCTCGATTGCCTCCCTGAGTCTGCGGATATGCACGTTCAGCGTTCCGTCGCCGGTGAATTTATCCTGCCAGACCTCTTCAAACAGCTCCTGCTTCGGTATCACTCTGTTCTCATTTCTGATCAGATAGGACAGCAGCTTAAATTCCAGCGAAGTCAGCTTCACCGGCGTGCCCTCCACAGATACCAGCCGCCTGTCAAAATCCACTGTCATCCGTCCGTCGGTATACCTGCTGTCAGATTTCTCTCCGGACTCTGCCTCCGGCTTTCCGAAACGCCTCAGCATCACCTTCACCTTCGCCAGCAGCACTCCCAGGGAATAGGGCTTCTGAATGTAATCATCCCCTCCGATATGAAGAGCCATAATCTTGTCGTCATCGCTGGTCCGGGCAGAGATGAACAGAATGGGAACCTCCGTCTTCTCCCGCAGCTCCTTACAGAGCGCAAAGCCGCTTCCATCCCCCAGATTGATATCCAACAGCAAAAGGTTAGCGCTGTTCTCCCGGAAAAATGCCCTGCATTCCCCGGCGCCGTACACCACGGCCGTGCTGACCCCGAACAGGTTAAAATATTCCGCCGTGCTGTCCGCCAGCATTTTTTCATCATCTATTATGAGACAATCGTACTGCAACGCCAACCCTCCTCACATGCTCTCACCGAACAGCCTTCCAGTTCACATTCTTCTCCTTGCTGGAAGCGGTGGCCCTGGCCAGCTGCAGCACCACTTCGCTGAAATACCTCTCCGGCACTTCCTTCAGGAAGCAGGAATTCTGGTCGTTGGCCTCGTCGTACACATAACTGCCCCGCTTAATACCCGCGGGCACCGTTTCGCCCTTCTCGTTCACCACCGTGCCCTCCAACCGATAGAATCTGGCCTCGTACACAGTCACATCTTCATTCTGACCGCCCACAAAGCTGCCGGAGAAATGAAGCTCCACGCCCATTGCAAGCTCCTTATCCTCCCTGTAATAGCTGTAAAAGCCGCCCGCATCCTGTACGGAACCTCTGTACCATCCTAAAGTCTGGAGCTTTCCTCCCAGGGACAGGTCATTGACGATGCAGCCGCCGAAGCGCTCCAGGCTCTTCTCGTTTTCCTCTTCCTTCGTCCTGTAATACACCGGCCTGTCAAGCTGCTCGATGGGCTGGGTAATTTCGTAATCCTCCAGCTGCTCCTTCCAGGCTTTCCGGGAATCCTCCGTCAGCTCGATTGGATGCACAATGCCGATATGCTGCGCAGCATTTTCTCCGCCCTCAGGCAGTTCAAACTCATCCTCGTCCTCCGTGTTGAAGGAACCATCCTCCATATATCGGAATGTGGATATCAGTTTTCTTTCCTCGTAAATGCCCCAGATTAATCCTGTGGCAAACTGGTGCATCACCGGATTCTTCACAAACAGATTCTTCCAGGCCTCCACGCTCCACTGCCGCCCGGTGGAAAGGGCCATCTCCAGACGCATCTTCTGGCTGCTTACCGTTGCCTTCATCTGCTTCTTCATCTGCTTGAATTCTCCGTAAGCCGCCTTTGCCTTCTCTTCGTCGTCCTTCTTTCCGGGCGAAGGGAGATTTTTCAATTTCTTTCCGCTCTCATCGAACACTTCCACTTCCAGGGCGGTGGTGATGGTCACTGTAAACTTCCTCTCTCCATAGTCAAAGCAGCGCTCCATATTCTCGTCAAAGCCCAGATCCGGCACAATCCTGTCCGCCAGCTCTTCCGTGGTGATTCCCAGCTGGGAAGCCGCGAATTCCAGAGCTTTCCCGGCCGCCGCCTTAATCTGCTTGAATTTGAACTTCCGGGAAATGCCATCCACAATCAGCAGGGCCTGAGGCTTCGGATTCAATGCAAGAGCCTGCACCGCCTCGGATGCGATGGCGCCTCTTGCCGCCAGCGGCCACTCCTGAATCTGGTGATGAAGCTTTGTCACAATCTCGTCTCCGCCGTGGATAGCCGCCGCATACAGCACCCAGCGTTTCTTCGACTCCGCCCCCGCTTCCATCCATTTGTCAAACAGTTCATTGACATATACCGCCAGCTCTCTCTCATCCAGTGTCTCCGCCAGCGTTGCCGCGGTGGGACTCACCCCGCAGGGCGACATGGAGGAATAGCTGAGAAGAATGGCCTGCAGATACTCTTCTCCCGCCTCTTCCCCTGCTTTGGTATGTACTGTGGAGAAAGGCGTCTCATAGGCCCAGGCCAGACCACGCTTCTTATTCCCCTTGTGGGCCTCCTTTACCAGGTCCTCCCGGGTCAGCGTCTTACTGCCGCTCTCCTTCTCTGTGCCTCCCACATGAAGCACCGTCTCCAGCAAGGTTCTGACCTTACCGTTCTTCTCCTTTTCCAGCGCTTCCGTGAGAAGCTCCTGATATGCCTTACTGTCCCACTCTGTCAGCACCCGCACGGCAATCTCCCGCTCCGCGGCCTTTTTGGAGGAAAGCAGCTTCTTCACATCCTCCTCCCAGTCCTTTGCCTGATACAGAATATTCAGCAGCGCCTCCTTCACCGTCTTCGCGCTGTCCTGAGAAAAGCTGAGAATAGCTTCCTTATTCCCCTTCCTGTCTTCGGAAAGCACCAGAAGCCCGAAGGCCCTTCCTGTACTGCCTGCTCCCTGAAAGGCCGCTGTCATCTCCTCCCGTCTCTCCTGAAGGTAGCCCTGGAAAATCTTCTTCCCCACCGCTTCAAATATGTGCTTCCAGCTGTCTATATAAAACGAATCATAGGCATCCGCATATCCTTTCAGCTGATATTTCAGTGCCAGATGCCGGTCATTCACAGATTTGAAAACCCGTTCCACATTCTCCGCCTTCACACTGCTGCCCTCCCGGAAGCAGCTGGTATTGGCGAAATTACCGCAGAACATCAAAAGCGCTTCGCACCGGCCGCTCATCTCGTCATACCCATAGCCCTTCTGGTAGCTCTGCAGCACATTCCAGTGCCTTCCGCCCCAGCGGTAGCCCGTAAGCTGCAGCTTATCTTCATAAGGATAAAGGGTCTCAATCTCAGTGGTACCATTTAAATAATCTCCGGCGACATTTTTCACCGCCGGGTCCAGCGCCTGCAAAATTGCATCGATCACCTTCGACTGCTGCTTGTGAATATCTGTGGCTTTTTTCGCATTGTACAACGAAGGATCCAGCTTTTGAATCACAGCATTCATTCGATTATAGGAATCGAAATCCACGGCATTCATACAGTCCAGATAGACTTCTCTGTTGCGTTTAAACTGTGCGCTCAATATCCCCGTCTTCATCTTCTCCGCGGCCCAGGTAATGTATTTTCTGCTGTCGATTCCAAATACCTGGTCATAGTCTCCGCCGTTCTGATTCAAGTCTCCCCGCAAGTCCATGTTGTCCATGATATTCAGCATTTCCTTTGTGTTGGCGGCAAGACAGATTTTCAGCACATTTTTCAGACGAACGGACTGCTTATAATTGACAAAGGCCGTCCCCCCGAGAATACACAGCATAAATCGGTCCACAGGGAGATTGGTACATGCCATCTTGAGGATTCTCCCGTCCACGGCATCACGATTCACTGCATTTGTAATTTCATCCACTTCCAATCTGGGCATCTGATTCTTGTAGAGATTGTGAATGCTGTTTACCAGGATATCTTCATACAGCTTCAAAAGTTCCATATCCCTCTTCTCAATCTGTATAACCTCTTCCTTCTCACTTCCCTTTCCGCTCAAAATCCTGCTCACACCGGCCAGAATTCCACCTGTTTTCTCCTCCGCCCCTTTTTCCACCAGCTTCAGATTTCTGTATTTCATCCTGAAATAAGTAGTCAGAACCAGCACTTTACCATTGTCCAGCTTACTTTTCTGATACTCCAGCGCTTTTCGCACATTTTCGGAAGTATTTTCCGAGATTTCTATGATTTTCTGCACGGAATAACGACTTATCTGATACTCGTTTATGCCGGCTCTTTCGGCGAAAATTGCCACCTTTTTGGAGATATCCATTTTCACCGTTTCTTTCTTGTTAAAGAAAATATAATTGCCGGGAAATAGATTGCTGCTGGTGGACTGACCCGCGGCAAAGAGAATATTGGCCAGTTTCTCCTTCTCCTCCCTGCCCTTGTTCACCAGGTCAGTGAACAGAGAAACCATGGCATTGGTTACATCCCGCGGCACGCCGGACAGGTCTCGGAAGGCCAGCTTTTCCAGTGCCTGCTCTTCCACAGCCCCAGTGAGGTAATCCTCAATCAGGGTCAGCTCATCCGCTGTGAACAGATTCATCTGTTCAAAAAGTTCTACGATTTTTGTGATACGTTGATCTCTTGGGTTAATCATGATTTACCTCCTGAATTTATATTCGTGAGCGCATATATTCTTGATAATAGAATCCTGACAATAGAAGCGCTGCTTTGCTTCTATTGTATACCCGATTACCTGTCTTACAATACGGACATGCTTACTCCCTTTAATCCAGCAAGTGTCCCTCTCTGTAAGACCACTCCAGATAGCTGGGATTCTGATAATAAAGATCCGTCTGAAATTCCGATATTTCATCACTGATAAAAGAGTTAAATATCTTCAGCAGCTCCTCCACCTCTTCCCCAGGCACCGCACAATCTTCAATCATAATACTATATAATTTTCCGATATCCATAAATCCGGGAACAGTATATTTACATTCTGTAATCGTATCAAAATCACCCGCAAGAATTTTATACTGTTCTATGATTTCATCACTTACCTGTTCAAAGGAAAGGCAGTGATTTACTTCCGCATCATGCAACTGCTTTTCAATTCCTTCCCTGCCCAGTGCTTCTGTTATTACACGTCGTCTGTTTTTCGTCTGACGTGCCGTATATTCAATTAGGGAACATACATAAAAATAATCATTTCTTTCCTTTTCTGTCATAGACAATCTCGCTCCTGTCAAATTTAAGGCAATTTAATGCCGACAATGTATGAAAGCTAATCTGGTGTGTTTTTCCGCTTCTACATTTTGCAATAAAATCCAGCCATTCATCTGTCATATTATCGAACTTTAATACAGACAATCCATCAACCGGTTCGTATGAGTAGTAGTTAATTATCGGTTCTCCCACTCCCCGATTGGCCCATCGAACCGCCTGCTCAAAATGATTGGTACAGTAAAATCCCCATGAAAAATCTTTTGTATACCTTGTCTTCCGCACTTCCGGAAATTCAACGATTTCTTTGCTTGCATGATATAGAATCAAATATTGGTCACCTCAGCTTTCATTCACTTTTATAATAATCCCACCCGCGGTCATACGCGGTTTTCTGTCTACAGAGATATAGGTATTCGTTTATGTCGGTATACAGCTCCGCCATCCGTCCATTCTGACGCTTCATCCGGTGACGGCCTGCAGTGATTTCCCGGCTCAACTCTGACAGCTGCTCCGATAAGTATTTCATGCCATAGCTTTCCGTTAATTCCGCCGCTTTCCCGATATCCTTCAAGGTGCTGTCATGAACCGTGTAAAATCCGCTCTGGTACAGGTCCTCCATCAGGCTTTTCACTTCCTCCGCAATCTCCTCCACCACCTGGTACTTTGGCTTACGACCTAAAACGGCCGGCCCGGCCTGGCTATCTATTTCTGCATCTCGCTCCTGCACGTTACCCCATCTGACAGCCATCGGATCGGCATCTTCCTTCTGCCTGTCCTGACTTGCATCCTCCGGGCCGATTCCCGGTTCACGATCTACAGTGATTGTCTCCTCATCTTCCTCCACCTCCGGCAGATCCACCGGATACATCCGCAGCCGCCCGTCCCGGAGATATAGTTTCCCCAGAAAGCAGGGAAGCTTCTTCTCCGAAATTCTCTCCAGATATCGTATTGTGGAAGATTCCTGCTTCGAATAAGTGACCTCCACCAGAACTTCTCTGCCCGCCTGGTCATAAAGGGGTAAAGTCAGCTGCTGCCCTGTCTGGGAGAATTCTGCCTTCGCGCAGGAAGCAGGACGGACGAATACCAGCTCCATACCCCTCCGGGCGCTGCCCCCGCCGCTTCCGCCATCTCCGTCAGACGCTTCCTCCCCGGAACCGCTCTGTTCAAAAAGCCACCCTGTCTGCTGCTTTCCTATCTGTTCCTGGAAAAGCTTTCCGAAATCTCTGTAATACCATCCCTTTACATCGGAAGTGCACAGTCTCTGCTCGCCTGTAATCTCTCCCCTGGTCTCCTGACTGGAGGAAAGGCGCATTCTATCGTCACATTTTGCCCCTGTCAGATGAATCCGCAGATTCAGCAGATTCTCCGTGGTGGTATTGATTCCCCAGGGGGCCTGGCCCTTTTCCGTGAAACGGCCCCTTCGCCCGGAATCATAGAACATGGGCCTGGCATTGGTATAAGTATACCACTTTCCTGTATTTTCTTCCAGAAAATAGATAGTCTCCCCCGCGTAACCGGCCTGGTTCTGGAAGCGCTCCATGCCAATGCCGATTAAGTCCAGGTTCCCCACCGGCAGATAATCCGCCCGAAATTCTCCGGCAAGCTTCATCACCGCACCGGCATCCTCCGCCTGCGAAAGCAAAGTCACCCGCCGGTACAGCCGTGTCATCTGTGCCATGAGATCCTCTGTCTTCAAGGCGGCATTTCTCTTAAAATATTTGCCATAAGCATCGGCAAGAGTCCTGAAATATCCCTCAAATCTGGCCAGTCCCGCATTATGGCTGATGACCGCCAGCCGCTCCAGGTCCTCCGGCACATCCTCTGAAGTCCTGGAAAGCCCAGTGCCGAAAAGCTCCTCCAGATAAGCCTTCATCTGTCCGGCTGCTTCCTTCCCTTTCTCCATGTCAATGGACTGCCCGGAAGCCCCGATTTCACCCAGAAGCTTCTCTCCGGTAAGGATTCCTGCCTCCAACTGACACCAGAGGATGGCGGATGCCTTATGTACACAAAGCTCCTTTTTATGACAGGTACAGGTGGAATATTCCAGCGGTGACAGCAGCTTTACGGTATATTCCGGCAGCTTTACCATAATCACCGAGGAATACCGGATATCCGGGTTCAACTTTGCCGTAACCTGATTGACAAAGGTCTGAAATCCCCGGGTTCCCAGGGTCTTTTTTAATTTCTCGAAGGGGTATTCCTTTATTTCTTTTATGAGTGCGGTCTGCTTCTTCTCATTCGGGCTCTGTTTTTCCGCCACACTGCTTCCACGCTGCTGTGTTTTTCCATCTGCATTGTCTGCGCCATATGCTTTCACCGATCCGGCCGTATCATCCCCGCCGCTCTGCTCTCCTGAGCCAGTACTATCTCCTGCGCCCTGTGCTTCGGCATTTGCAATGTTCTCGCCGCACTGCGCCTCCACAGGTGCCGCCGCCTTCCCGGAAAGGACTTCCTGTGGATCAGCCGCTTTCTGCCCTTCTGTTCCGCCTTTTTCTGCCCCGGATTCTTCTATCCTGCCCGCTTCCGTCCCACTTTCTCCTACGCCGCCAGCTTCTGTCCCGGCTCCTTCTCCCCCGACGTTTCCCGCGCCGCCTTCCTTCATGCAGCTTTCCTTCAGCACCAGAATCGCCTGTACAATGTGTCTGCACATGCTTCTGGAAGGGCAGGTACATTTACTCTCTCCCAGCGGAAAGCGCACCGTTACAGTCTCCTCCCCCACCGTTACGGAAGCCTCTTCCGCCAGGGCGACGATACCTGCCGGAACTTCCTCTTTATCCTTGTAAGCCCGCTTCACAATTCCCTTATTGCTGAGGCCGATGAGATACTCGTCGTCCACATCGGCCAGTCTGTCTCTCCATTCACTCATACGATAATCTTCCCCATCCAGCCTGCCAGCTCTTCCGGCGTCATTGCACCCACGAAAGCACCCATGTCCGCCAGCGCGGCCGCCGCGTTTCTGTCATAATTGGGATTGGCATCCATGTCCAGCGCCGTCAGCACCACCAGCCTTGCGCCGCTCTCAATGATTCCCCTGGCGGTACTGTACAGCCGCTGATATCCGCCGCCCTCATAGAGATCCGTTACAAGCACCACCATGGTACGGAAAGGAAAATCAATCAGCCCCTCACAGTAG
>JAAWLQ010000013.1 GCA_022797995.1 Lachnospiraceae bacterium | reverse complement strand
GCTCCTCGTCGAAATAATAGCTCTCCTCTCCCGGCAGTCTCAGGAAAAAAGCCTTTCCTTCCTCCATCTGCTGCTCCTGACCATTTCTTTTCACAGTGCCGCTTCCGCTCAGAGTATATTGAAACAGCCATGTCGGTCTCCGGTTCCGATTCTCCCAATAATAGTCGGAAGAATACCTTTTTTCCCTTCCTATGGCCGTCAGCTGCACAAAAGGCTCCTCCACATCCTCCAGAAAATGAAAAGCATAATTGTCCAGAATATCCGTCTCTTCTTTATCCATCAAAAAATTACCCTTTCTTATCAAATTGTTACCGTTGAAAAATGCTGTTCCTTTTTCTATCATAGAATCCAAGTATAGCACCTTGCTGTTTTAAAGTAAATGTAAGTCTGCCGGATTTTGCTGATCTACCCGGTATAAGCGTCTGTCCGACAGTATTTCGGTTTTCACAGGAATCATCAAAAAATTACACAAGGGAGGTAGTATCATGTCTTTTAAAGTAGCATTTATAGGAGCCGGCAGCATCGGATTTACCAGAGGACTTCTGGCGGACATCCTGACGGTTCCGGAATTTCATGACATTGAAGTAGCTTTTACCGACATCAATCCTGACAACCTGCGGATGGTGACCCAGCTCTGCCAGCGGGACATCGATGAGAACGGTCTGTCCATCCGGATCCATGCCACCCTGGACCGCCGGGAGGCTTTTCGGGATGCAAAATATGTCATCAACTGTGTCCGCATCGGAATGCTGGAAGGCTTTGAGACCGATGTGGAGATTCCTCTGAAGTATGGCGTGGATCAGTGCGTGGGCGACACCCTGTGCATTGGCGGCATCATGTACGGACAACGGGGGATTCACGCCATGCTGGGCTTCTGTAAGGATATCCGGGAAGTGGCTGCCCCGGGCTGCATCCTTCTAAATTATTCCAATCCCAACGCCATGGTCACCTGGGCCTGCAATAAATATGGAAAAGTCCCTACTTACGGTCTCTGCCACGGCGTCCAGCACGGCCACGACCAGATTGCAAAAGCGCTGGGGCGGAAGAAAGAGGATGTGGATATCATCTGCGCCGGCCTGAATCATCAGACTTGGTACATCAGCGTGAAGACCGACGGCGTGGAGCGGACCGGCGATCTGTACGAGCTGATGAAGCAGGCTGATTTCGCAAAGGATGAAAATATCCGCCTTGACGTCATGCAGAATTTCGGATACTATTCCACGGAATCCAACGGGCATCTGTCGGAATATCTGATGTGGTACCGCAAGCGTCCGGAGGACATGGAGAAATGGATTAACTACAGTTCCTGGATTCAGGGCGAAACCGCCGGATACCTTCGGGTCTGCAGGGAGAGCCGGAACTGGTTCGAGACGGACTTCCCCAACTGGCTCCGGGAGCCGGCCAGAGAGTTTACGCCGGAAAAGCGCTCCAGCGAGCATGGAAGCTATATCATAGAAGGTCTGGAAACCGGCCGCATCTACAGAGGCTGCTTCAATGTCATGAACAACGGCGCCATCACCAACCTTCCCGAAGAATGTGTGGTGGAAGTGCCCTGCTATGTGGATTACAACGGTATCTCCATTCCAAAGGTGGGAGATCTGCCTCTGGGCTGTGCCGCCATCTGCTCCGCAAGCGTATGGGTGCAGAAGCTGGCTGTGGAAGCCGCGGTGCACGGTGACATCCGACTGCTTTACCAGGCAGCCATGATGGATCCCCTCACCGGCGCGGTGTGCACCCCCGACGAAATCCGCCAGATGGTGGACGAAATGCTGGTGGCCGGAAAGGAATGGCTGCCCCAATACAGCGCGGAAATCCCGCTGGCGGAAAAGAGGCTGGAGAATAAACAGGTTCCCTATCGCCCGGTAAAGGGTTTTAAACAGACTGTCAAAACAGTGGAGGAAATGGCGGAGGAAAAAGCGAAATATCGCGCGCTGGCTTCCGCGGCTGCAAAGGAGAATGTGAAGGACAACGAATGAGCGGGGCAGCCCGACGTTTTCACTGAGGGTATCATTCTGAATTACCTTGCCTCACCCCCCTGTTTCATGTTAAAATAAGCGTAACAGTTCGGGCAGATTCTGAACTGTTACGTTTTCATTTGTTCGAAAGGAGCAATATCATGAAAAAAGCATTGTTCATCGGCGGAACCGGAACTATCAGCACTGCCATTGTAAAACGACTGGCTCAGGATCCCCACTGGGAGGTCTGGCTCCTCAATCGCGGAATCCGCAAAAGAGAGCTTCCGGACAACATCCGCCAGATTACCGCAGATATCCATAATGAACAGGATGTGGAGGAAAAGCTGAAAGATCTTACTTTCGACGCTGTCTGCGAATTCATCGGCTTTACCGTAAAGGACGTGGAGCGGGACTACAGGCTCTTCCGGGGTAAGACAAAGCAGTACATTTATACAAGCTCTGCCTCCGCCTATCACAAGCCCGCGGCAAATTATATCATCACGGAGGGAACCACCCTTGCAAATCCCCACTGGCAGTACTCCAGAGATAAAATTGCCTGCGAGGAATTTCTGATGCGGAAATACAGGGAGGAGGGCTTCCCTGTCACAATCGTAAGACCCAGCCATACCTATGACGAACATGGGATTCCTCTGGGCGTACATGGGAACTGCGGCTCCTGGCAGATAATCAGGCGTATGATGGAGGGCAAGCCTGTCATCATTCAGGGCGACGGCACTTCTCTGTGGACTCTCACCTTCAACCGGGATTTCGCCATCGGCTACACAGGCCTGATGGGAAACCGCCGGGCCATCGGAGAAGCCTTCCACATCACCGGCGACGAGGCCCTGACCTGGAACCAGATCTATGCAACCGTGGCGGACGCCCTGGGCGTAGAGCTGAACGCATACCATGTGTCCTCCGAATTCCTGGCCGCTGCCGGGGTTCCGTACGGCTATGACTTCGAGGGCAGCCTCATAGGCGATAAAGCGGTCTCCGTGGTCTTTGACAACAGCAAATTAAAAAGAGTGGTGCCGGACATGCAGACTACCGTTCGTTTCGATCAGGGGGTGCAGATTGCCCTTGATTATATTCTGGCCCATCCGGAAGAATGCCAACGGCCGGATCCGGCTTTCGACGCCTGGTGCGATCGGGTGATTGACGTGCTGGAGCGGGCGAAAAGGGAGATGGCTGACGGCGGGAAGTGAGTCTGTGAATATCTGAGAATGTTATGAAGACGGCATATGTAGAACTGCTTGTTCCGTTGCATTTGCCGTTTTCCTTCCCCGCACTGACAGATATACGCTTCCCAGGCATGCCGTACCATCCTTCCACTAGCTGCAAAAATCCATCTTATTTTCAGGTGTTTTACGTGAAGCTTTCATCAAGGATACTCATTTTTTCATATACCTTGCATCTCTGTAAGTTCCGATCTTTTTAATCTTATCTTCTTTCAGCATCTTGCTCAGGACAAGTTCCACCGTCTTTACGCTGATATCCGGAACTTTTTCCAGGATATCAGCTTTCGAAACCGGCACTATGGCGTTCGCCAGGATTGCTTCCACTCGCTCCGATTTTTTCGCTTTCTTCAGCGAAATTTCCACAAAAGAATCATCAAGCTCTTTAAAGCATCGATACAGGATCTGTAAAAAATTTAAGATAAAAGGAACATAATCATTCTCGTTCTCATGCCAGCCTTCGGAGGCTTTCTCAAGAGCGTCGTAATAAGCTTCTTTATATTTATTGATCTGCCCTTCCAGAGATATATACCTTCCGATGTCATATCCTGCTATATAAAGCAGGAGAACTGTCAGCAGCCTCGATACTCTTCCATTACTGTCCAAAAAAGGATGTATACACAGAAAATCAACAATCACGCACGGAATCAGCAAAAGAGCCGAAATATCGGAATCCTGTCTGGCATCATAATAAGCAAGTATCAGCTGCTCCATGGCATTTTTAGTCTCTCCTGCAGCCACCGGCCTGAACCGGATCCTTCTGCTGCCGTCCGGAAGATACTCCATAATAAGATTATCCCTCGACTTGTATTTTCCGGCCTCTTTCGGATCGGTCCCGCTTCCAATCATTTTATGGAACAGGAGTACCGTCTCCTCCGCCAGATCCAGATGTTCGTATTCATTATGGATCAAGCTAAGCGCATCCTTATACCCCGAAATTTCCAGTTCGTCATGGGTGACCGGCAGTGCGCCGTTCACAATATCACGTATCCTGTCATCTGTCGTCACAATGCCTTCTATCGCATTGCTTCCTTTGACAGACTCTATCATAGCCTTTTTTCTCAGCTTTTCAAAGGTGTCCTCATACTGCAGTTTACGAAATTCTTCTTTCTTATTCAGATCAATTATAATATTGGAAATACTCAATATATTTGCAGACAGGTTCCCTTTCAAAAAGCTGTAGTCATATCTTTTCATATAACAAAATATCCTCCGCAAAATTTACTACCTAAAAAATATCATTTTTTAGGTAGTAAATCAACAGGAATATTATTTTTTGGTATAATTTATTGTTAAAAATTCGGTAGTGTGTTAAAATAGGCATGAAAAAATGCCTTTGTAGTGGAACTGAAATGGAATATGTTTAAAGGAGTAGTATCACATGATTGATATATATACAGAAAAAACACAATCACCCGATTGGATTCTTCAAAATGATCTGTATTTTAATCTGAATACAGGTAATGAAGAAATGTCTGAAAATGAAATAAATCTCATTCAGCAGGTAGATGAGGCAAAACTGACACCAGATAAGCACATTGAAACAAAATATGGATTAGGTACAATCCGTAATCTGTCATTTGGATGCAAAACTTTACTTAATATTGTAAAGCATCCTGATAAAGTAGTGTGTGTAGAGGAATGTGGTCCAAATGTACTTAAAATTATATTTACGATGGATAATATAAAGATATATATGTCACGTCCTGCGTTTGCAGAGATTCCGGATGATGCTGAAATGAGATTTAATGATGCTGATGTGGTGATCGGAAATTCAGGGTACAATACATGGTGGAGTAAAGAGTATGAGAGGAGAGCGGCAGATGATTTATAAAATCGTTGGTAGGTGAATTTACGCAAAACGAGAAATGGTCTGTTAAAGGTGTTCTTATGGGAGAATGCTGGTATAAGGATTGTTGTGTATCCGATTATCCGTATAATCTCAGGTGTGGCAAACCAGAAGTCAGAGATGGAAGTGAGAAGATGCGGGTGCTGATACAATCAGAGGTTATGCATAAAATCATATCAACCATTACATCTTGAGAATTGAAAGTTTTCAATAAAACGGTAATCACCCGCATCTTTTTCACTCATGAGTATATCATTGAAGAATATTCCGCGAAAAGTACGCTTTTATCTCCTCGATCACTTCCTCCTGCTCTTCCGCCGTCAGATAAGGGTGCATTGGCAGTGCCAGCACTCTCCGGCATAAATCCGCAGTCACGGACAAATCCACCTTTACGCAGTCCATCCCTGCAAAGGCTCCCTGCATGCTCATGGGTCTGGGATAATACACCATGGTAGGAATCCCCTTCTCCTTCAGATACGCCTGCAATCCGTCCCGCTCCTCTTTCCCCTTCAGCAGAATGGAATATTGGGCCCAGCTGGAATAAAACCCTTTCCTGACAATCGGAGTCTTCACCACTTCACACAGTCCTTCCATATAACGGTGAGCGGCCTGGTTCACATCCGTCAGCTCATATGCTTCAAAAGCCTTTAATTTGACCTGGAGGACCGCCGCCTGGATCGTATCCAGCCTGGAATTCATGCCAATCCGCACATTGTCGTATTTGTCCGCACCCTTCCCATGGATCCGATAAGAACGGAGCAATGCCGCCCATTCATCGTTGTCGGTAAAGATTGCACCGCCGTCTCCATAACAGCCCAGGGGCTTCGCCGGGAAAAAGGATGTGGTGGAAATATCCCCGAAGCTGCAAGCTTTGCTCTCTCCAATCCGCCCGCCAAAGCCCTGGGCGCCGTCTTCCAGAATGAGAAGCTCATACTTCTCCGCAATCCGGCGAATCTCCGGATAATCTGCCGGCTGTCCGAACAGATCCACCGCTATAATGACCCGCGGAATCAACTTTCCTTCATGCTTTACCTGCAGAATGGCTTCTTCCAGCGAGGATGGCGACATGTTGAAGGTGTCTTCCTCCACATCCACAAATATAGGGACGGCCCCCTCGTAAGCCGGTGTCTCTCCGGATGCAAAAAAGGTGAAATCCGGTACGAACACGGCGTCTCCCTGGCCGATGTTCCAGACCATCAGAGCAAGGGTCAGGGCATCGGTTCCGTTGCCGCAGGTGATGCAATGCTTTGTTCCCACGTAAGCGGATAATTGTTCTTCCAGTTGGGTTACCTGGCTGCCGGAGATGAAGTTGCCGGCGGTCAGGACTTGCTGGATTGCGGGGTCTATTTCGGGTTTCAGGGTTTTGTATTGTTTTTTTAAGTCTCGGAATTGCATGGGGTTATTTCTCCTTAGCGCCACTTCACATGTATATAGTATTTTCTGTGTTTTACTTTTCTCAATAAACTTCTGCTATCGCTCTAAGCATTTCGTTTGATAACACCCAAGGTATTAAACTAAAAAATACTTTGTATGCCTAATTAATGCTTCAAATGAGGTAGTAAACTTTTACATAATATAAATACGTTATAAATAATAGCTAATCCGCAAATAGTCAAATTGATCACAGCATTACCTGAAAGGCTTGTTAATGCACTTCCAATCATTATGCCGAACAAAAACATACATTCTATAATATTATAGCTTAATGGTATGATTTTTCTTGTATCATATATCCTAACTACAAACACAACTCCATAACTAGCCAAGGTTGCAATAGCAGCTCCAAAAGCACCAAAAATAGGTATTAGTAATAGATTCATAACAATATTTATTATTGCAGCAATCAACGAACTTAATAATAACATTTTCGTTTTTTGTGAAGTTGTATATATTGTACCCAAAAATGTTGACAACGCATTTATGAAATATGCGCATATAAGAATAACCGAATACCTCCATGCGTCAAAGAAATCATTTGCGTACAATATATAAGCTATCTGTTTTGAACCTGTAATTAATATTACACACACCAAAGCATTCAAAATAAAAAAAGCTCTATATATTTTACTATAAAATACTTGACATTCTTTTTTTCCAAAGTCATCAACTGCTGATATCTGCCATGCGCTAAAAAATATTGATGATACAACAGATAATAGTGATGGAATTTTATATGCTATAGAATATAGTCCCACCATAGCAGTATTACAAAAAATAGCTAAGATATATTTATCAGAAGCATTATTAATCCACCAGCAAACTGCATTAGGAATCAAAGGTACAGAATACCTTAGCATTTGTTTAACATCGCTACGCTCAATTTTTCTAAAAGATAATATTTTTATATCTTTATATAAAATAATTACTAAATACAAGGAAGCAAATATATATCCTAAAATATAAGAAAGCAAATATCCATTAACTTTACATTCAAAAACGACTAAAAACAAAATATTAAGAAATGCAGTTATTATGGTATGAATAAAGCCACAAATAGAATATTCTTTTATGTACCTATTTCCTTTTGCAAATTGAGATAAACAAACATACACCACATTAGTCATATATAACATTATAATGTATAACCAGTATTCTCGAAAAGTTTCAAAAAATAATGTTATGGGGAACAGCACTATAAATATGAAAAAGCTAAAAGATGAAATTGCAACACCTATTGAAAAAATTGAATCTTTCTTAGTTACATTTTCACTAAGAGAAAACCTTAAAACCGCTTCATTTATTTCTAATGATAATATTGGAAGTAATAGGCTTAATGTGGTAAAAACCAAGTCTACCGAACCATATTCTGCCGTCGAAAGTTTGGTTGTATATACAGGAACCAGGATAAAACTCATTAGTCTGGATGCAAAATTACCAACCGTAATATATCCTATGTTCTTAAGCAAATAGTTCAGTTTTTTACTCAATTTCATTAAATTGCTGCCTCCACTCATTTATTGACTTCACATCAATATTGAGTTTTGTAACAAAACGCGACTGAATCATTTTGTCCAGACACTCAGGAATATCATTTCGCTTAATGGTTGGCAGATTGATGCATTCTTTCATATCTGAAGTGCGATTGTCTACCTCTATAATTATACTTCTTTTTCCCAATTGCATAGCTTTAATTCCAGCATGTAATCTTGTTCCAACATAATCAATATCAAAGGAAAGTACTCTGGAATACTCATTTAATGATGGAGGTATTAATTTAATATTTTTTGTATTCACAATAGAATTTAAATATGAATAATCTTCTATTCCTTGTATCCAAAAATACACATTTTCATAGTTATTTTGAAGCGTATTTATTAAACATACATCCAGCTTTTCATCTCTCATATAATCAGTCAAGGTAAATACAACTGACTTTGCTTTTTTTGTAGGAATTTTCGCACAATGATCGTCTGTCAAACTCCATATAGTAGCACATCCTGTATTTATTGCCCTTAACCCAATCCGCCTTAAGAACTCAGCAGTTTTCTCGTCTCTTGTCGAATGTATATAGTTACTGCTGAGCAACTCCTTTAATAAAATTTTTGTATACAAATTAGGCCTTTTATTTACAGAACCCAAACCAACACCTACACATATTGCATCTTTTGCCATTTTGGCATTAAATAAATTTACATTCCACAAAGGTGTGGGAATACACATATTATTGTTCATCAAATTTGTTCCGAAAATAAATTTATATTTTGCCTCACCATCATATCTTCCACCAGAAGTTTTATGAAAGTCCTGATACCAATGTGCAATAGGTGTGTGTGTAGGAAATCTTATTATAAAATTATGAAGCAATATCTCTTTTAACTGGTTATTACAACTTTCAGCTATAATATAATCTCCCATATTTGATGTAGCAATTGAAGTATCAAAACAAATAATTTTATCCATTATTTCTCTTTCTAATTTAACTATTATTCACTTTTTATCTATGACCTTGTTTGAATAGTTATCAAATATAACAGCAGCAAAAGGAATCAAATAGTATGCCAAATGAAGCGCATTACCTGCTATAATCAAAAAAAATACTAATATCAAGGAACTTTTTAACAGCTCCTTTTTTTTCATCCCTCGAATGAAATTTTTCATATAGGGATATAGATATGCTATAAACCCCAAAATCCCAGTCTGATACAACAATACGATATATGCAGAGTCTCCAACAAAATTATCATTAAAAATAGCATGTCCAACCCCGAACAATAAATTGTTTTTTATTATATCTATTGCTACAGAAAGATTTCCTGATTGGCTGTCATACCTGGTACGGAAAGCTTTCAATGGATTCTTTAAAAAGTCTAAATAGTATGCAATGGCAAACCCTTCATCTTTCATCCAAATTATAACAAAATATAAAACTGCACTCCCCAACACAATTATTCCTAAAAATCTCAAAAGTACCATAATACTTTTATTTCCATTATATGCAAAGTTTAATATTAATATTAAAAAAGTCATAATTGGTATAGCCAATATTGCTGTCTTCGATAATGCTAAAATTCCACAAATAATACTACAAAAAAGTTTCAATAAATTCCATCTGATATTGTGTCGTGGACTAACATATGTCGCCAGATAATATGCGTATGCCATAGCTGAAATACCGCCTAGTATAACCGGACTTCCCGTTGTTCCATATGCTCGGTTAAAATATCCTATTTGAATTTGATTTAAGAGCGAACTTTGCGACACTTTATAATACAACTCATAAAAAAGCTTTACAGAAACGGCGTTTGTCATCTGAACAACACAGCATATTACATTTAAGGGAATTACACATGCTAAAACTCTATCAAGAAAATCAGAAAGTTCACCTTTCCAAGTGTCTTTAATAATATTCAGTATGCTAATGAATCTGAAAATAGCATAAATAGTCGCTATAGATATCCCACAATTATAAATAGCTGCAGTAAATAAAGTTATACAAATATAAAAAGCAAAATAAGGTACGAAAAAAATATCCTCTAAGTGAAATACAATCTTTCCTTTCTTTATCAGATACAATATAAGTAATATTGGAAAACACCATACATCAAAACTTAGTTTTGCACCTCCTATTACAAGAACTGGTGCAATAAATGTTCCTATCACATATACCAATACCGTTCTCTTATAATTCTTTATACCACATACGAACATAGTAATTACCAGTATCAAATTAATTCCGAAATTTATCAAAATTGCACCTCATAATTATTTATTGTCAATAAATTTCAATATATTTCTGTGCCATAGTCTTCGCAGAAAATTTTTCTGCTGCTTCTAGTGCTGCCAGACCATGTGCTCTTCTCAAATTTATATTACAATAATATTTCTCATACGCTTTTGCAATAGCACTAATTTCAACTGGAACTAATAACGCATTATTTCCATTCAGCATATCTGGAATACCACCGACTGTGGTGGCAACTATGGGCAAGCCTGTGCCCATTGCTTCTATTATAGTTATCGGGATACCTTCATACAAGGATGGCAATGTGAAAATATCCATATCCTTCAAGAATGCATACACATCTGATTGTGAGCCATGAAATATAATGCTATTTTCCAAATTTTTAGAACTGACAATTTCTTCAATGTAAGCTCTTTTCTCTCCTTCTCCGATCAAATGTAGTTCGCTATTGCCATGTTTATGATGAAATTGGTCAAAGGCCTCAATCAATCCAACATGATTTTTTGCTTCCTTAAAGCTTCCCACATGAATAATTTTAAAAATATCACCCACACTATAATTTTGCTTTCTTATGCATTTTGACAAGTCAATCCCATTTAATATAACAGGTACTTTTTCTCTTTTTAACTTATACTCTTTAACAACAGAGTCTCTAATCAAATCACTCAGCGCCACTGGAATAACATTGCAATATTTAAAAAAAAATTTATTTAACTTTCGTGCGAACTTTCCATTTTCCTTTTGAGCAATATTGTGAACTGTATGAATTCGACGCTTAATCCCCGCAAGAACAGCAGCTGGTATTGCATATTGGGCGCAATAACGATGTGTATGTACTACATCTACATGATTAACTTTAAAAATTTTTCGCATTTTCCAAATCATTGATAGATCAAACCCCGATTTTTTCCCTAGATAACGGATATCCACTCCTGCTTTTTCTAACCGTTCTGTAATAGCAGAATGATAACTAAACATGCTAATTATTATCACATCATATCCAGATTTTAGGAGTTCATATGTCAAGTTTTCACACATTATCTCAGCCCCGCCAAGTCCAAACTCTGGTATAATCTGAATTATCTTCACTAAACACCTCACTCAAGAATTTTTTGCATAGCTTTTTTTAAAAAAGCTCTTTTAGGTTTCCAAAAATTGTTTAAATATTTTTCCCATTTTTCAGCATATTCTTTATAAATGTGATCACCAAATAAGTCATACATTATTGATAGCTGAGCTATATGGAGCCTGTGGTAAAACGGACTGCAAATTCGTTTTCCATCCTCATACTTACTCCAATACTTCATGTCAAATTCCGGAATTTTCTTCTTCAAAGAGCTAATCGTTGTATCTAGTACATGCTGAATTTTAGAGTCCTCTGTATACTTACAGTAATCATATAATCCCCATATAGAAAAAATCCATCCGTTCAAAATCAAAGGTTCGTAAGTGTATTCATATAACAAAATATCCTCTCCTATATATAATGTCGTTCCGCCTTCTGCTATTGGTGTCAACATAAAATGCAATGCTTTTTTAGCTGTATCAAAATACATTTCTTTATTTGTTTGTATATGTGCTCTAATAAGTAATGAAATCCCTTCTGCCTGGGCCATTGAGGAATATGGATGTTCCGGATTCTCAAATGAAAATGTATCCCATCCACCATCTGGTTGTTGATTATGTACTGCCCAATCTGCACAATTCAACATTTTTCTTAAGGATGATTCATCATTATTTATTAAATACAGATCATATGCACCTAACCCATATTGAAAAATTGCTCCCGGAAAATATATTTTTTCTCCACTGTCAATAGTTGTTATAGGCACAGAATCATTTTCAAAGCCAAAACGAGTTACTTTTTCAGTCAAATCATTATAATATCCCGCAACAGTATCTTTAGAATAACATTTTCCTATACCTTGATTAACATGATAAACACTATTCCCGCATATCATGTTCGTCCATTTTCTTATTTTATATAATGATAATCCCACTCCAGTCCTCCATCTTATTTACACCTAACCTCCAATATAGCCTTCGTATTATTCCATTTTACCATCGATAATCGTAAAATAGATGTAATACTCAAAATATATTTTTTCTTACGTTTCTATAATGGCTCTGACTAATTTCAGATTATTAATTTTCTTATTAAAATTTTTCCTCTGCATATCAACCGCATTCTTACTTAATTTTGAATAGTATTCTTCATTTATAAAACACCCAATAACTTTATCTGCCACATTTTCCAAGCTTTTCTTATCCATTTCTTTTACTATAAAACCATTTGATTCATTAACGACTTCATGTATTCCTCCCACGTCCCGTGCAATTACAGGTATTCCCAGTGAAAATGCTTCCATAATTGATACTGGAATTCCTTCTGAATCACTCATATTTATAAAAAAATCAACATCGTTTTCTCTATATATACTTAGGACCTCTTTATTATCTATATTACCCAAAAACTGAAACTGGAGGTTCAGAAGTTTTCTATCCGCTATACTTTTCATTTCCTTCATTAGATTACCTTCCCCAATATGTAACCATCTCACCTTTATTTTTGAATGAATTATCTGTATAAAGTCTATAATAATATCCAGACGTTTTATCTTAATCACACTTGAACATGACGCAATCACCATTTCATCTTTTTCATGAAATTTCTTGATATAATCACTGTTATCTACTCCCATATGAATAACATCTAATATATTAGCTCGAATGCATCTCTCTTTTAAATATTTTTGAAAATAATTTTTTCCTTCATTTGAAACAAAAAAAATCTTATCCATTCTTTCAGCAATAAGCTTTCTAAATGGAAGATAATTTGCACTATTTCGTTCTTCATACACATCATAACCATGAGCTCTTGAAGCAATGAGTTGTACATTTGTGTATTTTTCATAATTAAGCATTACCAAAGAAAATGCTGCTTTGCTCATCCAAAATGAATATAGGTAAATATCATTATTTTGATTTTCTTCTAAAATTTTTTTCAGTCTTTTTCTAATACTTATTGCAAAAGTAATATAATATAAAGCATATCCAACACAAAGAATTTTTGTTTTTCCATGATACCTCGTAAAAATGTAATCTATCTCTTCCTTGATCCTTGAATCAGATAATGCCTCTACAACAGCAGGACAATAAGCGATTGACTTAATCCCCATTCTTGTGGTATTGATAGTTATATTATATTTATTCTCTATCTCCTTTGCTGTATTGGGCGAGTCTCCGTATGTGATCACATATACCCTGTCAAAATTATGAATCAAACTACTAATTTCATTATCAAAAAATGGAGATTCTGCCATACCAGTTAGGTAAATTAATGTTTTTTTCTTTTCCTGTTTATTAACCATTTTTACATTCAAATTGTTTCTATCCCCAAAAAACTATTGCAAGATTTTCAATTACGACACTTTATTATCATTTCTATGTTTTAGACTATTATTTTTCAAAAAGTAAGCTGTTCCGCATGTATAGCAGCTTAGTTCTTTCCCCAGTCTTTTTCCGCACTCACATACCCATCCAATCCTTCTGGCCGGAACTCCTGCCATCAGCGAATATGGTTCAACGTCCTTTGTCACAACTGCTCCTGCAGCAATCATCGCATATCGTCCAATCGTAAGCCCACATACAACCGTCGCGTTAGCTCCAATGGATGCTCCTCTCTTAACCAAAGTTTTTTTATAATTCTCATGCCCTTTGGGATACTCCGCCCTCGGTGTCAGGTCATTCGTAAATACACATGATGGCCCACAGAATACTCCATCCTCCAGAACCACTCCCTCATAGAGCGATACATTATTTTGTATTTTACAGAAGTTTCCAATAATAACATTGTTTGACACATTTACATTCTGTCCCAGTGAACAGTTTTTTCCAATTCTTGCTCCGGACTGAATATGGGAGAAATGCCATATTTTAGTTCCTTCTCCTATTTCTACATTTTCATCTACTACACTTGTAGAGTGTACATAATATATCTGACTCATAGTGTACCTTCTCTTCTATCAAAACGTCCGATAAAATCCATAGTTGAACAGTTTTCCATCGGCAATTTTACAGCTCTGCCTTCTGCCGCAGACTTATAGACAGCAAGAACTAATTCCAATGCACGTCTCCCAGCCTCCGCATTCACATAGGGCTCTCTGTCATTTTGTATTGCCTCAATCACATCAGCATAAAGAGGTGTATGTCCAAATCCATAAACATTTGGCGGATTCTCCGCAAATTCTGCCTTTACATCATCTTCTTCATCTGTTATATCCGAAAATCTCCATTCTTCTATCCTATTAACGCTTTGTCCTCCAGCTTTTACCGTTCCTTTTTCTCCAAATAAATAAAGAGTTTCCTCCAGATTCTTAGGATATAAATCTGTAGTTCCCTCAATAATTCCATACGAACCATTTTTAAATTTTATCAATGCACTTCCGAAATCTTCTGCTTCAATATAGTCATGGTTTAAGCGGTCAGTTATGCCTGTCACCTCATCTATTTCATCCCCCATCATCCAACGAAGTAAATCTATGTTATGAATACACTGGTTCATAAGTGCCCCGCCGTCCTGCTTCCAGGTTCCACGCCACCCTGCCTGAGTATAATAATTCTTATCTCTGCACCAGCGAATATGTGCTGTTCCATAAAACATTTTGCCAAAACGTCCTTTTTCCACTGCTTCTCTGATCTTTTGAATCGACTTGTTAAATCGATTTTGATGGCTTACACAGACCTTTACATTTTTTCTCTTTGCAGCACGAATAATTTCATCTGCATCAGCCAGTGAAAGTGCTATTGGTTTTTCAATAATCAGATTACAACCAGATTCTATACAGTCCAATGCTATGGCAGCATGTATGCCTGATTCTGTTGCTATTGCCACTAACTCCGGTTTTTCTTTTTCCAACATCTCAAGATAATCCGTATATTGTCTGACCGTTTTAACACCAAATTTTAATGCTTTTTCATTCATTTTCTCTCTACTTATATCACAGATTGCTGTAAACTCCAGCGCATTGGCCTTTGCTGCTGCTATATGGTTTGGCGATATTCTTCCACAGCCAATTAACGCATATTTCATCTAAATAATCTCCTCTTCCCAATATCCTTTTTCATCCAAATGCAATCCAATAGTATCCCCAACTTCCAAACATTCCAGATACTTTGTTTTTCCTTTTTTGAAAAACATCATAAAAATCGAATGTGAGAAGAACATATCGTTTCTTCTTAGTTTGCCAATCAGCCTTCGAAAGGTTCAAGGTATGGACTACAATTTATAGCACCTCTATATTGCTACGTTCTTCTATCCCGCTCATTACATTCTTCGTATCGAAAATAGCTTTGGCATATTTCTGCACCATCTCGTAATCCACATTATGGTGAGCGGCCGTCACCATAACAAGGTCAAAGGATTTTACAATCTCCGGAGTCAGCTCCTTCAGACTCTCCCCGCTCTGTCCATACATGTTTTTAAACTTCGGCACCCAGGGATCATAGTACTCCACATCCGCCCCCACTTTCCTCAACTCTTTCATCACTCGGATAGCAGGCGATTCCCTGTAATCATCAATATCATTTTTGTAGGAAACGCCCAGCATCAACACTTTTGCTCCGTTGATGGCCTTCTTGTGGCGATTCAGGATATGCATGGCCCGCTCCACGCAGTATTCCGGCTGGCTGTCATTGATTACCATGGAATTCTCAATGAGCGTTGTATGGAAATCATATTCCCTTGCCTTCCAGGTCAAATAATAAGGATCCAGCGGAATGCAGTGTCCGCCCAGCCCCGGTCCGGGATAGAATGCCTGAAAGCCGTAAGGTTTCGTCTTCGCCGCATCGATCACTTCCCAGACTGAGATGCCCATCTCATGACACAGACGGCCGATTTCATTAATCAACCCTATGTTGACATTGCGGTAGGTATTCTCCAGAATCTTTTCCATCTCCGCCACCGCAGGGGAAGACACCGTAAATACTTCTCCCTCAAGCACAGCGCGATACATGGCGCTGATTACTTCCGCCCCATCTTCGCTGCAGGCTCCTACCACTTTAGGTGTATTCTTTGTCTTGTAAATCAGGTTGCCGGGATCAACCCGTTCCGGTGAAAAGCCCAAATAAAAATCTCTGCCGCAGGTGAGACCGGAACCTTGTTCCAAAATGGGCTTTATTAATTCTTCCGTGGTTCCGGGGTAGGTGGTGGATTCCAGGACCACCATGGTTCCCGGCTTTAGATACTTTGATACTGCTGTGGCAGAATCCCTGACATAGCTGATGTCCGGTTCCTGATGATTGTCAAGAGGTGTGGGAACGCATATGGCAACAAAATCGACTTCCTTTATAAAAGAGAAATCATTTGTCGCCGACAACTTTCCACTTTTCACCAGCTCTGCCAGATCAGCATCCACTACATCCCCTATATAGTTGTGGCCTTCGTTCACCAGCCTGACCTTTTCCTCCTGTACATCAAAGCCAATAGTCTTAAATCCGGCTTTAGCTTTCTCCACCGCCAGTGGCAGACCCACATAGCCGAGCCCTACCACTCCGGCAACAATCTGCCTTTGTTCAATCTTTTTCAGCAATTCTTCTTTCATATTCATCCTATGCACTTCCGTTTCTCTCAAAATTATGTTATTTTGTAACATTCAGACAATTTTATTCAGCGTGTCGTCTAAATTATTTTGTATCAGATTCCTTCCGATTTTTCCCTTTCAAAGTTCTTCTTTCTCAAAGTTCTCTTACATTCGTATCCCTCATCCGCTCACCTGAAAAGCTCTGCAAACTGCTTTCCCAAAACATCATAAGTAAAGCAGGCCAATACCGCCTGCTTTCCCCGATCTCCCATCTTTTTTCGTTCTGATTCCGGCATGCGGAACAGCTCCTCTATATTTGCAGCAATTTCTCCCGCATGTTCCGGCTTCACCACAATCCCACATTTATACTCCTCTATCGGAGAACCTGATGTATCTACGGCAAAAAGAACCGGTTTTGCCGCCATCATGGAATCATACATTTTGTTTAGGCAGACACCAAAGCGCCTGTACAATGCACAAAGCAAAGATCCTATAAAAGAACAGTCAAAATACTGTAGTAATTCCGGTACGGACTTTTTCGGCACTGGCGGAAGAAAAATCACATTTTCTATCTTTTCTTCCTGTGCCCGTTTTATTAGCCGCTTTTTTTCTATGCCCTTTCCTACAAGAACAAATCGAATTTCCTTTTCCTTTATCTTCTTTGCGGCGTCTAGCAATACATCCAATGCATTGGATAAAGCATGTCCGCCAAAATAGCCGACGATAAATTTCCCTTCTGCTCTCAGCTTTTCCAGAACTTCTCTATGCTCCTCTGGCAAAGGTTCCGGATTTTCCCAGTCCTCCCGCACAATTCCATTCGGTATTGCGCCAAACTTTTCCGGCTTCATCCCATGCTTTATCATGTACTTCTTTGCCAACGGAGGTAAGGATACTACCCGGTCCGAATGCCTGTACGCGGAATTCTCCGCCACCTGCATCAACGCCACAAAAGGGTGATACCTGCTCATGCCTCCCAGCTCCGTTAAAGTGGCAGGCCACATATCATGCACCTCATGAATCAGCCTGGCCCTGCTTTTCCTCGCAATCCTCTGCCCCGCATAGGTATCCAACGGGTAGGTGGAGGAAGTAATCACCACATCCGGCCCATACGCTTTCACTATCTTCCCCCCGTGCCACCACAGCTTCCCCACAAACCGGAACATGGACAGGGCCCGCGCCGCGCCATTTCCCTCATAGCGTCCTGCTTTCAGCCAGTGATACCTGATTCCCTCCATTTCTTCCGTCTGAAAATCCTGTGAAACCTCCGGGTTCTTTATCCGCAGATGAGAGTAATCCGCCGCGATGATGTCCACGCGATGTCCCATCTTAATCCATTCCCTTGCAAAGTAATAGGGCCTGAATTCCATCCCCATATCTGGCGAACCGGCATAATGATTGATCAGCAATATATTCATCTCTCTAATCCCTCCGCAGAACAGCCGCCACTGTCCGTCCCAGGACCTTCACTTCATTCCACAGGCTGAACCGTTCCAACGCCCACAGATTCCACTTCATTTTTCCCGGAAGTACCTTTTCCACGTACACCTGATCCACGTCCTCCGCCCCGTCCAGCAGCTGTGCTTCATCCTTATACCGGACACTGGCTTCCGAAGTAATTCCCGCCGGCAGCAATAAGGTGGCTCTCATTCTTCTTGTATAACGTTCCACATATTTCGGGACCTCCGGCCTTGTCCCCACAAACGACATGGAACCATTTAATACATCAATCAATTGGGGAAGCTCGTCCAGACGATACTTTCTGAGGACATTTCCAACCCTGGTAACCCGCGTATCTCCCATGACAGTAACCTGCGTACCAAATCTGTCCGCCCCCACAGTCATGGTCCGGAATTTATGAATCCGAAAGCTTTTCCCATATGCAGTGATACGTTCCTGCCGGTAAAATGCCGGTCCCGATGAGTCCATTCGGATGATCAGGGCTATCCCTGCCATGGGGACAGCTAATATAATCAGCAGAATACCCGCCATGAGAAAGTCAAAAATCCGCTTCAGCGCAAGTTCCCCGCGACGTTCATACAGTATGTCATAATACGGCCTGACTTCCTCCAGCCGCAGGAACACCGGAAGATCTTCCCACTCTCTAAGTATCATCTACAAATATTCCTTCAAAACCCGACAATAACATTCCACCACATACTCCGCCTCCCCATCCGTAAGCCTCGTATGCAGCGGAAGGGTTATCTCATTCTCATAAAATCTCACGGCATTCGGATATCGTTCCGGTTCATAACCCAACGCTTTGTATCCGCTCATCAGGGGCAGGGGCTTATAATGGACATTACAGACAATCCCTGCCTCCCCCATCTTCCGGATAATCTCATTGCGCTGCTCCCCTGTAATGCCCGGAACTCTTGTGATATACAAATGTCCGGAGGAGAGACGGCCTTCCGTATAATGTGCCAGTGTCTGTATGCCCAGCGGCAGAAGCGCTTTGTCATACCTTTCAATCAGCTCCCGCCTTCTTGCCAGCATTCCCGGATATCGCTCCAGCTGCTTTAAACCTATGGCCGCCATGATATCCGTCATATTGCATTTATAGAGAGGCGCTATTATGTCATACTCCCATGCGCCCAGCTGGGTTTTGGCCAGCGCATCCTTATTCTGTCCGTGCAGGCTGTACAGCTGAAACCATCTGTAGATTTCCTCGTCGTCCACGCCTTCTACAGTTCTCCACGTGGACGCTCCGCCTTCGGCTGTAGTAAAATTTTTCACCGCATGAAAGCTGAAAGAAGAAAAATCCGCAAGGCTGCCTGCCGCAATCCACTGGTCGTTCGCCTTTTTCCTGGCTCCCATTGCATGGGCACAGTCCGCCACCACCATGACCCGGCCCAAAGCACTCTGTATCCGCTTCCCCAGGTCCGTGGAAGCAGTTACGGAAAATTTATCTCTCTGGTTTTCGACGGCTCTGAATATTCTGTCATAATCACAGATGACACCGCCCAGATCCACCGGCACAATGGCTTTGGTTCCGGGGGTTATGGCTTCTTCCATGGCGTCATAGTCCATCTCCGGAGAATCCGGCTGACTGTCCACAAATACTACCTTTGCCCCCACATGCAGCGCGGCGGCCGCCGTAGCCGTGTAGGTATAGGCCGGAACAATGACTTCGTCCCCTTCGCCGATCCCGGCAATCCGGAAATTCAGCTCCTCGGCTGCCGTGGCGGAATTCAGGCACACAGCCCTGTCCGTTCCGAAATATCCGGCCAGCTGCCTTTCCAGCTCCTTTGTCCTGGGCCCTGTGGTAATCCAGCCGGAACGAAGCGCTTCCGCCACTTCCTCTATTTCCGACTCGCTTATATCCGGCGGGCTGAAGTCAATGTGCCGACTCACCGCATCCCTGTCTGCCGGTGCCTTTTCTCCCTTTTCCCCTGTATAAAATAATCTTTCCATCTGATATTCTCTTTCCCGCTTTCATTTATGGATATCCGTTATAATCCAGCAGTGGAATGCTCTTCTCCTCTGCTCGTGCGCGGCCCCGCATGCTGCCTTGGCGGCAAGCTTCCACATGTGGGCCTGTACATAAAATAAAACAGGGAAGTTTTTTGTTTCTCCTTGTTCACCACATGGTTCATGTGCAGCTTTGGCTATAACTGTCCATATACAAATCTAAGTATAAAACACACTAAAAAAAGTGCCCCTCGGCACCGTTTTGATTTTTTCTATCCATCTGACAACAAATTTTTCTATAATAGAATCAAAAGAATGATTCTATTATCAAAAGTCTATTATAAAATCTTTAAACAAATTCCATAATTAAAACTCTAAGAAAACAAACGATTTTATGTTATCAAGAGTATATAAAAAAAGACATAGCTTCGCCACTCCGACGCATGTCTCATGCCCCGGCTGTGTCAAAACCAGTCTGTCCGTCGCCCTCCTGCACAGCGCCTGACGCGTCAGATGCATTCGGCAATTTCCTGTCCTCCCGGCACCCTTTACCTGCAGATGCCGAAACTGCTTCTCTTCTCAGGAATTGGTAAAATTATTTTCAACAATTCCCTAAACCCCCGCCGCCCGGATCTCCCGGATTTCCTCCGTCCCCTGCCTGGACACCACGCCCAGTCCCAGCGTCACTTCCACCGTTCGTCCCAGCAGTGGTATCTCCATCACCACCAACCTCTTGTGGCGGAGAATCTTTTTCACCTTTCCATTGAAGTCCTTCAGAGCCCCTTCCGTGACAATCAGGGTGTCTCCTTCGATATATCCTTCCGAGTATCTGGCAATATGGGCATCCCCACACAGCCGCCTGAGCCGTTCCTCTTCCTCCGGGTGAATGGGCGACATCTTCTCGCCGCTTTTCAGCACCTTCGTCATGGCCGGAATTTCTTTCAGGCGCATATGGAAATCTTCAATCCGATCCGTCTCTACAAAAAGGTAGCCCGGAAAGAGTCTGGACGTCACCAGTGTCCGCTCCCCACGGATTTTTGTCATTCGCTCGGCAAGAGGAATGAAAATGTCCTCCCCTTCCTCCAGTATCCTTTCACGGCATTTTTCGCAGATATCCGTTTCCATACCTGTATAGACCTGCATTACATACCACACCTGCCGTTATCCACCTCTTTTCGGACCTTCGCCTTCCTCTATTCCTGCCTTTACCTGTCCGGCGGTCTTCCTGCATTCCCACCTTCACCCGTCTCCGCTCTTTCCCGTTCCTGTCTCCGCGTATTTCCGGTTTTCATTCTCACTCACTCCCGTCTTCACCCATTTCCGGAAGGTTCCCGCATCCACACCCAGGATGTCGGCTGCGCTCCTGGCGGAAAGTTCTCCTCTGTCCCATCGAAGCCGGACGCTTTCGAACTCCCGGGGTATCTCCTTCGGCTTCCTTCCCAGAGGAACCCCCTTCTGTCTCGCCCTGGCAATCCCCTCCGCCTGCCTGCGCCTTTTATACTGTCTCGACTGGTCGAAATGCTGCATCACGCCCAGAGTAATCCGGGCTACCACTTTCCCCAGCACGTCCTCTTCTATTCCGGTATTTAATAAAGGCAGTTCCAGCACAATGATGCCTGCCTTCTTCCCGATGGTGATATAGCGCCACCGGTCCATCAGCTCATAACAGTCGCTCCCCAGTACGTCAAGACTTGTTATGACCAGGGTATCGTTTTCCTTTAATGTCTTCAGCATCGCCTGGTAAGCCGAGCCTGCTCCCTTGCTGTTCTGTTTTCCGCCGGATACCGCTTCGACTCCATTTTTTCCGGCAACTGTTGAAGACTGTGCATCCACGGCATCCATTCTGCATACCTGTGCTTCCACAGAAGCAGTACTCGCCTCCGCGAACACATTCTCCGGCGCCACCCCGAAATCCCAGAGCGCTATCATCTGCCGCTCTGTGTCCCGGCTGTCTGTTGACGCTCTCACATATCCATAGAGACTCCCCTTCATGGATATTCACACCTCCTGTTGCCTGTGCCTGACAAGTTGTACCGCCCCTGGCAAAATTTACCACAAATTCCGACTGCTGCAGACCCATACACCATACAAGGTACCTTTGTTCGCTTTCCTGCTATAAATTCCAGCGGTCTGCAGTATAGTCCAGATAGTGTCTGTCACCGGTTATCCCCGCAAAAGAGCCCATAGCTACAGTGCCATACGTTCCTGCTCCCGCCCGGATGCCTCATCCGCGATTTCAATCCCCAGATACAGCACCTGCCGCTTTCCCATGAACTCGGCTTCCACCTCCGCGATTCTCTTATGGAGGTCCACTCTTCTAACCAGATGGCTTACCTTCCTGAGCGGTCCGGACACGCAGCGAATCCCGCCATTTTCTTCCACTCTGACCTCTGACAGTCCGATTTCTCCCTCCTCGTCCATGAGCAGTTCCATGAATTCCGATTCCTGTGCTTTCACGGTCGTGACAAAGGCCGCGCTTCCGAAAAGCAGCTGGAGTCCTGAAGTTCCCTTCAATTCCCGCCCCACCTCTTCCGGCCTGTCCGTATCTATGAACACATACCCCGGCAAGAGATTTTCTCTCACTGTCCTCCACTGTCCGCCGTATTTTTTCCTGCGGCTTCTGGTCAGGTGAAAGCATCTCGCATTCATCTCTTTTGAAAGCAGGCCGGATACAAAAGCTTCTGTTCTTGCTTCATTTCCGTCCTTCACATGCACTGCGCACCACATACAGCTGTCTTCGCCTTCCCTTTCCCGACTTTTGGCCCCTGTGTCAGAATCCCATTTCCGCTGCTTTTTCCCGCTTCTTCTCTGTTTTCTTCCGATACTCCTTTTCTCCTCCACATTCCCGTAGGGTCTGGATTTCCCTTCAAAACCCACAATAGGGTTGGTAACCTGTCCTCTGGTTCGCATCCGGAGGTACCAGTTGCCCTGAAAGCCCGCAAAATCAAGGATTTTCTAAACGCAGGTGTAAAAAAAGGTATACTTTTTTTCATAAAGGCTCTTGCAAATGGGTATGATGTATGTTATAGTAAAGTCTGGTTTTGAGAAAGCTTATTTTTGTCGCATTTGCACAAAAAATATTTTGTTGTTTTCTTTTTAAGTTTGTTTCTGAACGATATTCAGGCAAAAGAAGGCTGCGCAGAAAAGTATACCTTTTTGCACAGCTCTTTTTAATTCATGACAAAAATAAAATCCACGCTCTGCGAGGATAATTCTATTGTTTGTCACACAAGATTCTTTTCGCATATGGACCTTAATACGCCAAATCTTTCAGTATGGTGAAAGATTTTCCAGATATCAAAAAATTTTTCACTATAGTGAAAA